>NZ_VISL01000001.1:905000-1097500 GCF_007827465.1 Dokdonia sp. Hel_I_53 | reverse complement strand
GAATGAGGACGATCTATATCGTCGTATGCAGCGCATAAACTGGCGCAAATTCATGGATTTGAAAACTACATTTGCAATAAACGCCACTGTGAGTGGGCCTACTTTTACGCACTCACAATATGTAGCTTTCAAGACTAAAGATGCTATTGTAGATAAGTTTAGGAGAGAAGATAATCTTAGACCTAATGTAGATGTTAAACATCCTGATGTACGCTTTAATGTTCATATACAAGACAATTGGTGTACAGTTTCATTAGATAGCAGTGGAGCATCATTACATCACAGAGGCTATAGAACAGCAACTAATATTGCACCAATCAACGAAGCACTGGCTGCAGGATTGATCATGATGAGTGGCTGGCATGGTCAATCTGATCTTTTGGATCCTATGTGTGGTTCTGGAACTATGTTGATTGAAGCTGCAATGATAGCTTGTAATGTCCCTGCGAACCTTAATCGAAAGGAATTCGCTTTTGAAAAATGGTCAGATTGGGATGCAGATCTGTATGATCTCATTGAAGGCTCTGCACTTAAAAGAGTTAAAGATTTTAGATTTAAAATTACAGGATATGATAAGGCACCATCTGCAATTGCAAAAGCTCGTGAAAATATCAAAAATGCACAACTTTCTGACTTTATAACTGTAGAGGAAGGCAACTTTTTTGAGTCTGAAAAGCCTGGTGATGACTTTTTACAAATTGTTTTTAATCCACCTTATGGAGAACGGCTTCCTATAGAAATGGAAGAGTTTTACAAACAAATAGGAGACACACTTAAAAGTGGGTACCCCGGCTCTCATGCATGGCTTATCACATCTAATATGGAGTCACTTAAGCACGTAGGGTTACGACCTAGTAGAAAAATTAAAGTCTTTAATGGTAGTTTAGAAAGTCGCTTTGTAAAATATGAAATGTATGCTGGAAGTAAAAAGGCAAAGTATCAAGAAAGGGAATAAGTGTGTTACACTTTCGCGAAAGCGTAATTAATATTCAATTATTATTTGACAAAAGGGAATAAGTAGGTAAGTGTATAACCATAACCCACACCTATTGTATTGTCCTCAGTGACTTTTCCAAAGTCTGGAATATATAGGTTTGCATATTCTTCTGGTTCTTTAACGATAATCGATCTCTTGAGTTGGGCATTAAGCCCTAGATATAGGTTATTAAATAATTCAACTTCGATACCTATTTTTAGTTCTAACCAAGTAGCATTTAAATTTTTGAACTCTTGGGATGCTATACGTATGTCATCTTCAAAAGGAGTAGTGGTAGTATATATTGTATAGCGATCTAGCTCCTGAGTAAAACTTGAAAAACCTGCATATACTCCCGCATACAATAAATTATTCATACCATACCAGTTCTCATAAGCATTGTAATTAAATCCAGCTTTTATGTAGCTGCCTTTTGTTGTGTTTTCTATATTAGGAAGCTCTATGGTGCGAGTCTCATTTCCAAGAGCTGCTGCTAAATAGTAATTTTTTTTTATTCTAAAATCTCCTACTATTCCAAAACCTTTAAAATTAGGATCAATAATGGAAAGAATAGGTTTAGACAAATTAAGTCCTACGCGTAGGCCGTAATATTTCTTATTTTTTTTGAGAGTATCGTTATCTATGACTTTCTCAGAATTTTGTGAGTATACTGAGGCGGTGAGAAAAAGAAAAATACTAATGAAATATAGTAACGTGCGTGATCGTGTCATTATCTATTATTGTGTTTAAAATATCGATATCCTGAATCCAGTTACCATCGTTTAGTGCGTCTCTTGTTATTTCTAGGTCATTATAAATGACTCTAAATCCGCAGGCAGAACTAACAAAATCTTCCTGACGAATGTATGATATAGCAAGATCATCTGTATTTTCTTCATCTTCATCTACTTCTAAGCTATTAATTTTAAATGAATATACAAGTTGATCAACACTTGTGTTCAAAGGTATAGCAACCGATGAAGTATTTACAAGGGCTAACGTATCTCCTCCTTCTACAGCTGTTGTAATTTCTAAATTTGTTGGAGCTTTTAATATAGATATATTGTTTGCGTCATAAAATTCAATTCTAAGTAAAGGTGTCGTTTGTGTAGTTGCCGCACAAATATCATCTCTTTCACAAGAAGTATGAAGGAGTCCTATGATCAATAAAAATAGTAAGATCAACTTTCTCATATTATCTTTTTTCTAGAAGTACGACGTTTTCCACATGATGTGTTTGCGGGAACATGTCAACAGGTTGCACTCGAGTCACTTTATATATATCATCTAGTAACGCAAGATCACGTGCTTGTGTTGCACTGTTACAGCTTACATATACAATCTTTGCCGGGGATATATTTAAGATTTGCTGTACAACATCTCCATGCATGCCATCACGCGGAGGATCTGTAATAATAATATCTGGCTGTCCATGTGTGTTTATAAACTCAGTATTAAACACTTTTTTCATATCACCCACGTAAAACTCTGCATTATCTATGTTGTTGAGTTGTGCATTTTCCTTTGCTGCTGTAATCGCATCTGGGACGGCTTCTACACCAATGACTTTTCTTGCCTTCTTCGCAACAAACTGAGCAATAGTTCCAGTACCAGTATATAGATCGTATACAAGCTCATCACCGGTAAGTCCTGCAAAATCACGAGTTATTTTATACAACTCATAGGCTTGCTTAGAGTTGGTCTGGTAAAAAGATTTGGCGTTTATTTTAAATTTTAAACCCTCCATCTCTTCAAAGATATGATCTCGACCTGCATAACAGATGACCTCTTGATCATAAATAGTGTCATTACCTTTTTCATTTATAACATACAAGAGTGAAGTGATTTCTGGCCAAGTGTCTTTTATGTAATCAAGTAATAACGTTCGATTCTTAGAGTCTTCTTTAAAAAATTGTACTAGAACCATTAGCTCTCCATTTGAACTTGTACGGATCATAAGTGTGCGGAGAAACCCTTCTTGATTACGCGCATTATAAAACGTCATATCATTTGACGTGGCAAATTCTTTGATTCCATTACGAATTGCATTGCTAGGGTCTCTCTGTAAATGACACTTTTCAATATCAAGAATTTTATCCCACATACCCGCTATGTGAAAGCCCAACGCATTACGATCTTCAATGATTTCACCAGATCTAATTTGATCAAGTGTGAGCCATTTTGAATCTGAAAAACCAAACTCCATTTTATTGCGATAGAAATATTCTTCGGCGCTACCAGCTATGGGTGTTATTTCAGGTAATTCAATTTTTCCTAAACGTGTGAGATTATTTACCACCTCTTGTTGCTTGTACTCGAGCTGGTATTTGTACTCCATGTTTTGCCACTTACAACCACCGCAAACTTCAAAGTGCTGACATTGAGGTTGTGTACGCTTTCGCGAAAGCGTAACCACTTCAGTAGCTGTTCCTTCGTAATAAGCTTTGCGTTTTTTTGTAGTTTGTACATGTACCACATCACCAGGAATGGCATTATTGATAAATATTACCTTACCATCTGGTGCATGACCAATAGCTTTTCCTTTTGCGCCAGCATCTGTCACAGGTATATTTTCAAAAACTTGTCTATTTTGTTTACGTCTGCCCATAGTCGCAAAAATAGAACAATTCTTAATTGTGTAGAAGGTTTTCAGTCGTCCTTTATAATTCGTAATTTTACGTTCTGTTTTAGGGATGATTTCTCTCCCCCGCTGAATTTTCGAGCTTTCGAAAGAATAAAGGTAGCGTAGGAATTGCATTTTTTTAATACTCAAAATAATATACTATGGCCACTATCGACCATCTTACTTCGCAAGAAGCAATCGCACTAGAAGACAAATACGGAGCACATAATTACCATCCACTACCTGTGGTGCTGAGCAAAGGCGAGGGAGTCTTTGTTTGGGATGTAGAAGGAAAGAAATATTATGATTTTTTATCTGCATACTCTGCTGTAAATCAAGGACATTGTCACCCAAAGATTGTAGGAGCAATGACAGATCAAGCTAAAACACTTACCTTAACTTCTAGAGCATTTTATAATGATATGCTTGGGAAGTTTGAAAAGTATGCGACAGAGACTTTTAACTTTGACAAGTTGCTTCCCATGAACACAGGGGCAGAGGCTGTAGAGACTGCTTTAAAGCTTTGTAGAAAGTGGGCGTATGAAGTGAAAGGCATAGATGAGAATGAGGCAGAAATAATTGTATGTGAAAACAATTTTCATGGTAGAACAACAACCATTATTTCTTTTTCTAATGATCCCGTAGCTCGTAAAAACTTTGGGCCATATACAAAAGGTTTCATTAAGATAGAATATGATAACCTCAAGGCACTAGAAGAAGCATTAAATAGTAGAAAAAATATCGCAGGATTCTTGGTAGAGCCTATTCAAGGTGAAGCTGGTGTGTATGTACCTAGTGAAGGATACTTATCAGCAGCAAAAGCGCTCTGTGAGAAACATAACGTATTATTTATTGCAGATGAAGTACAGACTGGGATAGCGAGAACAGGGCGTTTACTTGCCACTTGTGGTAATTGTAGCTGTCCAGACAAGCATTGTTCTGGTACTCCAGAAGTAAAGCCAGATATTTTAATTCTAGGTAAAGCTTTGTCTGGTGGAGCCTATCCAGTATCTGCCGTACTAGCTAATGACGCTATTATGAATGTAATCAAGCCAGGGAATCATGGTAGTACTTTTGGAGGTAATCCAGTTGCTGCTGCGGTAGGCATGGCTGCCCTTGAGGTGATTAAAGATGAGAACTTAGCTGAAAATGCTCAGGTATTAGGAGAATTATTTAGAGCAGAGCTTTCTAAGTTTATAGAGAACAGTTCGATTGTGAGTGGTGTTAGAGGAAAAGGATTGCTTAATGCAATATTAATAAATGATACGGAAGATAGCTCTACAGCCTGGGACATTTGTATTGCATTAAGAGATAATGGTCTCCTTGCAAAACCTACGCATGGCAATATCATTCGTTTTGCACCTCCACTTGTAATGACAAAAGACCAATTATTAGATTGCGTCGCAATAATTACGAAAACTCTTAAAGAGTTTGAGAAATAAGACTGATTAGATATTTTAATAAAAAGACCATCTAGATTTACTAGATGGTCTTTTATTAGGGCTACCCTTAAAGCTACACTAATTACTTGATCAGTGTAGCTCTTTTTATTTAAGGTAATTATTATATTCCCATTTGTTCCATAGCTTGTCTTTGTTGGTCCATATAAGCATCAACCCCACCTAATGTGATTATGTATATGACACTACCAACTAAAGTTAAAATCGCAAGCACTAGTCCTATAATAGCGATGATTCTTGCTGTATTAAGTTGTGAAGCGTTCTCATAAATTTCAGGATTAGCTTCGAGCATCTTTTTATCCTTATTTACTAAGTAAAGAGCTATTCCTGATAAAATCACACCTCCTATTCCAGAAGAACAGCAGCAAGCAATATAGGATAGAATACCTAAAACTAGAGAAATAGTAACATTTGGTAATTTTTGTTGTTCCATAATAATTAATTGTCAGTTGTTTAATTAGTTGTCATTTTAATTATGTAGCTAGTGATTATTGTAGCCACGGTCAAGATAGCTAAAAAAATAATACTCTTATTGGCATATTTAAAACTAATAAATTGATTGAGCAACAAAAAACCCAACAACAGTATCAAAGGATAAAGTGCTGGGTACATATAAAATGATTGTAAAAACTCTCCTTTAAAAAGTAAGGCGACAGATCTTTGTATGCCACACCCCATACATTCGAAACCTAGATATTTTTTGTTTAGGCAAGGAAGCATATATTCCTCCATAATGAATCCCTAGATTTTAATTGATGATTCTTATTTTTTGAGCTTTCCTAAGACCATCTATAGTTACGAACTGTACGACATAAATACCAGTTGTTAAATTTTTAGTAGAAAATGAATATTCATTTTGATTACCTAAATCTAATTCCTTGAAAATTTGCTTGCCAGTGATGTCATAGAGGGCAACATCTTTTACAACAATGTTGTCAGGATTATAAATTTCTAGCTGACCATCATTATTATTTTGTGTGATAATAAACGAATTATAAACAGCATCTTCTTCTGAAAAAGGATCCTGCTCAATAATACTAATATCTTCGTTGTCTTCTATTTCATCTTCAGTTTCTTCTTCTGGAGGGGCTGTTTCAGTTGTAAATCTTACAAAGAAACGATCTTCATAAACACCTTCTTCTAATGAAATAATCATCTCATCGTTAAGTATATCATGATATGTATTTGTTAAACTGTCTAGTAAGAAGATATTATCGTAGCTAAATTCTGCTGTTCTAAATACTTTAAATTTAAATTCTGATGTTTCTGCTACCTGCAATTTAAGAGGAACCCATTGATATTGATCTTTACCAATTCCTGCAATAACATTACCTAATTTTCCTATATCATTTGTGTAATCAGAAGCAAATGCGACATCTGTGGGTAGTGCACCATTAATAGGTGCATCTACAGCAAAATCAAATCCTTCAGTTGCATTTTCAATAATTCCAATACCAAGTTGTCTTGTGTATAAGTTATTAATACCAACTGCAAGATAAATCTCAGTAATTTTATCCATGTTTGTAACGTCAGGATAAAAAGTCTCTACACCAATGCCAGGTACAGGGTTTTGATTTTGTGCTGTTCTAAATTCAGAATTATTTGCGGCGCCTTCTTGCACATAAACTCTATGTCTGTTACTAAAAGTGAGGGTTGACGTTCCTTGACTGCTATCTCCTAAAAGAAAAAAACCTTGACCTACTGGTGAAAATCTCCTTTCGTAAAAGGCTCCTGGACCTGTGTCGTTACCGATTCCGTTACCTAATTCATCATAATTTTGATACGTAGCCTCTACATACATTCCTGCACCTAGAGGACTGTTCATAGGAGAGAAAGTTCCATATCCACCTTCATAATTTTCTAAATAATGAGAATTAACACCAGCTTTACTATCCCAAAAATATGCAACTCCAGTAATTACTTTTTTACGATCAATACTCACTGTACCGCCTCCAAAGCCCAAATCGTAAGTTTCTGTGCTTCCGGCAGCAGTAGGTGCAGAGTTTTCAATTAAAAAATAAGAAAGATCCATCGCAGAAGGGTAAGGGTTACCCACAAGTACATCTTCATCAACACCAACAGTTACACCGCTAATATCTCCATTATTTGGACGTCCTCTAAAATCATATCGCTGTGCGCCACCTGAGTTGTTTGCTCCAGTTTCAGTGCTTATGGTTGTGTTGTCAGTACCACTTACACCTTTCATCGTAAAGCCATAACCAGCTTCAAGCTCACCAGTATTTCCTATTTGCGTCCAATCTGCATATCCTCCAGAAGAAGACTTATATGAAAAAAGCCAATAGTGGGCTATAGATAAAACCCCTGGAGATGTAAAACCATCATACCCACCATTATTTAAAGCAGAATCACTGTTTGTTACAGTAAGAGGCAGGTTTAAAATTTTTTCTGAGGGTGCATTTCTAAAAGCAAATGGTGTATTTCCATTTGCTCTAGCGGGGCCACTAATACCTGTACCTAACGTACGGGATAATCCGACAGGTGATGCCCAAAAGTTATAATCAAACTGATTTACCGTTCCTTCCTGATAAACGGATATATCTCCTGTTCCTTTGTTGTCTCTATCTACACCTTGTCCCTGTAGTAATTGTCCTTTTCCACGTAAGAGTATGTTTGAAATTTCACTTTCACTGGCTGATGCTAGGGTGCTGTTTGTGACAAGCTCAACATCTTGTTTAACAAAAAATAAGGCATCATTTACAAATACGTAAGATGCATTTGTACTTGTGGGTTGAACGTATAATTGTGCTTTTACAGTAAGTCCAAGAGCGACAAGACTTAAAAATAATAATTTTTTCATAAGGGACACTTTAATAAGTACAGTTAGACTTGGGGTTTAACTGTAGTAAATATACGTTATTTTTGCCTCTATAGTTTCATAGATCAGGTTAGAATACTATGAGATTTAAAAATATTAACAGGTTATCTCACTTAGCGTAATGGAAATAGGCGATAAAGTTCAAGCATTAGATGACGATTTTGAAGGAGTAATTATTTCAAAAAAAGCTGATGAAATTCAAGTAGAAGACATTGATGGATTTGTTTCAATTTTTCACGAAAGTGAACTCATTCCAGCAGTACCTATTACCATTAAAAGTAAATTGGCAGAGGTTCCAGAGGGTGTCATTGAGGAAAAAGAGGAACCCAAAAAATATACTTCAAAAAAAATTCCAGCTAAACAGAGAAATGCTCCAGTGATGGAGGTAGATTTACACATTCACAAACTTGTAGAGCGAAGCGGGGCCATGTCTAATTATGAAATGCTCAATTTGCAACTAGACACCGCTCGTCGTCAACTTAACTTTGCAATAAGTAAGCGATTACAAAAGATGGTTTTTATTCATGGAGTAGGGGAGGGCGTACTCCGCGAGGAATTATATACGTTGTTTAGAAGATATGACAATGTGAAATTTTATGATGCAGATTTTCAGAAGTATGGATTAGGAGCTACAGAGGTTTATATTTTCCAGAATATTAATTAAAATTCGGAGTAAAAGTTATTTCTAAATCTTCAGAAACAGAGTACGTTCCAAGTATCTGTTCTTCTCTATTTAATACAGTTTCAGTAGCATTTTCATAACTTAGATTTTGCATTAAAATAAAAACACTTCTATCTGTGATTCTAAAATTATGAATACGAAAACTATCAACCACGGTGGTAACTGCGATTTCAGCATTTAAATAATCATCTTTAGTGGGGTTATTAACATCCGAATTATCATTCATCGGATTTAAATCACCATTTGCATCTTCATACCTTGTGAGTACACCATCCCCATCATCATCATCATCAAGATAATCAGGAATAGTGTCTTCATCAGAGTCTTGAAGATTATCAAGTTGATCAGCAACATACTCAGCTCGAGTTGGGACATTATCACCATCATCATCATCGTCATAAATATTTGGAATTCCGTCTAGATCTGTATCTTTCATGTCACCTATATTTGTAGAATTATATCCATCAGGATCTTCAACCTCTGCAGGAATTCCGTCATTATCATCCATAAAACCTGTGACTTTTATAGATAAGTCTGTAGAATAACTTATAAGTTCATTATCAACGATAGGTTCTGAGGGTGGGATAATATTACAGAAATAGTTATTTGTTACGGCGCTTTTAAATTTTCTATATACTACTCTATCTTGACCTCCATCTAATCGTACACTGTATGTACTGTCGATTATTGCAAAGTTGGGTTCTGTGATTTCTTCACTCAAAATATCTTCAGTAGTTGTAAACTGTACTGCTATGCCCTCATTGGCATCATTTGTATTATAAAATACATATTGGTTATTATCTGGAGTACTACAAAGTTCAATAGTTTGATCAAAGTCAAATTCTGTGATAGTAACATCCCCATCATCACAACTTATTGTAATAGCTATGAGTAAACATACCGTAAAAATCTTTTTCATATAAATGTATTTACTAATGTAAAAGTAGTGGAAATATGGGTAATTACGCTTTCGCGAAAGCGTTAATCTACACATATTTTGCCTTTGAAATTCTACAATTTATAGAATTCTATTCCTTATAACTCCACTAGGAGTGTATCTATTTATTTTAGGTATTTTTGCGAGAATAATTTTTAAGTTAGAACGTCTATGAGATCGGTTTATTTTGATAATGCAGCAACTACCCAAATACGAGAAGAAGTATTAGATCGCATGGTCGAGGTGATGCGTGATGTATCTGGTAACCCATCATCAACCCATGCACTAGGGAGGACTGCAAAAAGTCATATAGAAAGTGCTCGAAAAACGATTGCTAAAATTCTTAATGTTACTGCTGGAGAAATCATTTTTACCTCTGGAGGAACGGAGGCAGATAATTTTGTTATTAATAGTGCTGTAAGAGACCTAGGCGTACAACGGATTATAACCTCACGTATAGAACATCATGCCGTTTTACATGCAGTAGAGGAAGTTGCCGCATCGCATAAAATTGATATTGATTTTGTAAGTCTTAAAGAATGTGGTACTCCAGATGAAAAACATCTCCAAGAGCTACTTCAATCAACAACTAAAAAGACGCTGGTATCGCTCATGCATGTAAATAACGAAATTGGGAATATGATTGATATAAAATCAATTGCTGTATTGTCTAAAAGCCACGGAGCCTTAGTTCATTCTGACATGGTACAAAGTATAGGCCATTACAAAGTAGACTTGCAAGAGATTCCTGTGGATTTTGTGGCTGCGGCTGGGCACAAATTTCATGGGCCTAAGGGCGTAGGTTTTGCTTTTGTGCGCAAAAATAGTGGACTGAAACCACTTATTTTTGGTGGGTCCCAAGAGCGCGGTCTACGCGCAGGTACAGAAAGTGTTCATAATATTGCGGGCATTGAGGAAGCCATTCGGTGCGCATATGACAATTTAGATGAAGAGCGTAGTTATATAAAAGGAATTAAAAATTACTTTATAGAAAAATTAGCATCAGAAATTCCAGCTGCAAAATTAAATGGAAATTGTAGCGATTCTTCAAAAAGCACATACACATTACTTAATGTATGCTTACCCATCAACCCAGAAAAAGCACTTATGCTTTTGTTTCAACTTGATATGAAGGGAATTGCATGTTCAAAAGGGAGTGCTTGTCAAAGCGGAAGTGATAAAGGCTCTCATGTTTTACAAGAAATTCTAACTGATGAAGACCTCGAGAAGCCTAGTGTGCGTTTTTCATTTTCAAAATACAACACCAGAGAAGAAGTGGATTATACAGTTTCTGTATTAAAAGAATTTTTGGAAAAAATCCCTGCTTAATATTAAAATTTTGCAGAAATTTTGATATTAAATACTCTTGGAGTTAAAAAGTTAGGAACTGCATATTGCTGTTGCGAGCTAGCGTCCCTTACAAATGTGTTGGTAATAGAATTTTGCTTATCAAAAATATTATAAATTTCAAAACCAGCAGTCAACTCTTTGAAAGGGTGAAGCCAGTGACCTTTTGGATATTTCCTTTTTGAGTCAGTAAAGACATAATTTATACCAGCGTCAGCTCTGAAATAGTCTCTCAATCGGGGCAACTCTGCAAAAATGTACGGATCTGCATAGCTCGGTGAACCTCCTGGCAATCCTGTTTGATACACCATATTAATATATAGCTTTAAATTAGGTATACGAGGCGCATAATCTTGAAACAAAAAAGCAACTTTCATACGTTGATCACTAGGGCGTGGAATATACCCTTGGTCTTCTATATTTTCTTCTGTTTTCAAAATACCTAAACTAATCCAACTCTGAGTGCCTGGAACAAATTCTCCATTTAGTCTAGTGTCAAAACCATATGCTCTTGCAACAGCATTATTTGTTGCTCTATACCGTATTCTAACATTTTCAAGTGTGTATGGGTTTACATCACTCAACCCTTTGTAATATAATTCAGATACTAACTTGAAAGGCCTTTCCCATAAATTAAAACTCCAGTCGTGACCAACTACAAGGTGATAGGATTTTTGAGCTTTAACTTTTGGACGTACTTGCCCTATAGAGTCTCTTAGTTCTCTATAAAGTGGAGGTTGATAATATAGACCTCCTGAGGCCCTAAAAATCATATCACTACTCCAATTTGGCTTTATACTGAGCTGAGCTCTTGGACTCAAGACGGTTTGCGTGTTGTTTTCTAAGTTCTCTCCACTTACAGTCCATTGATGAGTTCTAAGGCCTGCATTGAGCCACAATTCACTTTGCTCAAAATCTATTTTCTTACTATACTGTGTAAATGCTGTTAGCCTATCAATAGTAACATTGTTTTGCGCTCTTATATTAGTATAGGGCTCTAAAGGTGCATCAAAAGGCTCGTAGGGCTGCTGGTTTGAAAAATCGGGAATAGGTGGTCTTATAGAAAAGCCGGCAGAGTCAATAACTTCATATTCTTCTAATCGATCACGTATATCTTCTCTTGTGTATTTTATACCCCAATCTATTTGATTATTTTCTTTAATATAAGTTCCTTTATGAGCAATATTTATAAAGAATGCATCAAGGTCATTACGCCCGTGGGTAAGTTGTGATCCAATACCTTGTGTAAATTCTACTTCTCCTAAGTTTTCATCTCCTATATCAGTATTTGGTGTGCCTAGCCTATACTCAGCAAAGATGTCAAAATACTCTTGTTCTTGTGTGTGATAGGTTGAACTTATAAATTTTAACGTGAGGTTTTCACTAACTGCATATGTACCTTTTAGAGCTCCAAAATAGGTGTTATAAATATCTTTTTCTTGACCACTATAAAAAACTACTAATGCAACAGGCGCGGCTAACGTGCCAAAATTTGTTTGTCGTGTAAGGGGCTTATAGTCATATGAGTTAACAGCAATATTGCCCAAAAAATCTAATTGAAATTTGTTTGAAAACTTATAAGTAAGCAGCGATTGCACATCGAAGAAGCGAGGCTTGAAGTTTGTCTTTGTTTGTTTTGCATTTACAAGTAAACTATTATCACGATAGCGTACACCAGATATGGCTGTAAAGCGACCATTTTTAGAGATTCCCTCTGCAGATATACTGCCCCCTAGAAGGCTTGCGTCAATAGTTGCTCCAAAATTTACAGGTCTTCTGTAGGTGATATCGAGTACTGACGATAACTTGTCGCCATATTTTGCTTGAAAACCTCCTGCACTAAATGCTACGTCTTGGATTAGATCACTATTGACAAAGCTTAATCCTTCTTGTTGTCCAGATCTTACTAAAAATGGCCTATAAACTTCAATATCATTGACATATACTAGATTCTCGTCAAAATTTCCTCCTCTTACCGAATACTGTGTACTGAGTTCATTATTATTACTCACTCCCGGAAGAGACTTAAGAAGATTTTCTACTCCTGCATTTGCGCCAGGTATTTTGCGTATGGCACTAGGGGAAAGTGTAATAATTCCTTGAACGCGTTCTTGAGGTGTATTTGTCAGAATTATCGCACTTAATTGCTCAATGTCCCTCTTAAGAATAGGATTAAATTCTACTTCTGCATTAGCCTCTAGCTTAAATGTTTGTGTGAGTTTTTTAAACCCTAAAAAAGAAAATTCTACCGTTACATTAGTATTTGATGGAATGTCAAGAGTATAAAAACCATTACTATTAGTGGTAGTGCCATTTTCTTCGTATCTGATCGAGACAGAGGAAAGAATTTTAGTGCTCTCATCTAATACAATTCCACGAATGGTTGCTGTCTGCCCAAGCAGCTCAGAAAATGAACAGATTATAAAGAAAATAATTAAATAGCGATTTTTCAACGAATGTCTTTTCTAAAAAATGTAGTTTCAAAAATAGCGCTATTTCCTACATTATCTGTCACTACAAGTTTAAAATCATTTTTAACGTCTTTAATAATGCCATCATTAAAATCATGTGTTAGAATATTTGTTTTAGGATCGTATTCTAATAATATAAACTTCCCATTTACTGTAGCTCTATATCCTTTGATACCGCTATCTTGATCTGAAATTTTTAAAGTTAGATACCTGTATTTTGACATCCATTTTCCTTTTTTGAAGTTCTTAGGCTCTATTTTTGGCGGAGCTGTATCTTTTGCGAGACTATATGTACCAAAGGTTCTGGTGCCAATTTGTAACTTATCACCTACAATACGAGATCTTACATAATAAATGTCATCTTTCCAATTGTGTCTTCCTAAGTATAATTTTTCTCTATCATCCTCTTTATAATCAGAAAGGTCATAAGAAACAATAATATTTTTATGCACGGGCACAACATCTTCATGTAAAAATAATTTATCTCCAGATACGGTTAGATTTATAAAAGTGTCATCATATAATGCTCCTTTGGGAATATATACTTCAAACTTACCTTCATTAAAGCTGTATCCTTGATCACTATATACATAGTCCTCAGTTTCTTTTATTTTCCTTGGGCTAAGAATGCTATCATTTGTTCCTGTTATTGGAATGGTGATTTTTGTTTCATTACCTTCAAAATCTTTTAAGCTTATATGGTATTGATATGAAAGGCCATTTGATACATTTAATAATCCATTATCTTTCTCTTTTGTGTAAATGCTTAAAGGGTTGTTCTTTTCTATAAATAATTTTTGCACTCTTTTTCTTTTATCTTTATATAACCCATAGTCAATCATGCGATTGAGATATCTTGTTTCTGCAAAAGAAAATTTATTCATTTTAATTTCAAAATTAGTCTCACCATTTACAGTAGTCGTTATAGAGTAAATTCCATTTTTATTGTTAGCCAAATCTAATTGGTCAATAGTTCCCACAGCAAATCCTAAAGTCCCTGTTGCATTTACGCTTTCTGCTTGGTAATTACCGTCCTTTTTTTGTGTAAGCCGTAATGATGTAGGATTTCCATCTTTATTTATGGCGCTCTGATTTCCTATTGGGTATGCAATTAATTCTTGAATGATTGGTTTTCTAGTGTCTTTAGCTACTAGGCCAAATAGTAATGGGTTCATTGGTCTAGCATTTTTGTCACGTATTTCAAAATGCAAATGCGGGCCAGCACTACCCCCTGTATTTCCACTATAGGCTATGATTTCTCCTTTTGAAACCCTTAATTCTCCTTGTGTAGGGAAAAGCTCTATTTCAAAACTTTCTTTTTTATATTGAGCGGCTTTAACATAATCTTCAATTTCTGGGCAGAAATTTTTGAGGTGGGCATACACCGTCGTATATCCATTGGGGTGCAATATATAAATAGCCTTCCCATACCCGTAATGCGAAATTTTAATTCTTGTTACTATTCCTGAGGCACTTGCATAAACAGGTAGTCCTTCTCTTCGCTCTGTTTTGAGGTCAAGACCACTATGAAAATGATTACTACGTAGCTCGCCAAAGGTCCCCGCAATTATCATTGCACCATCCAAAGGATTGACAAAATAATTTTTTGGTATTTCTTGGCAAAAAACAATGCCACTCACCAAAATAAAAAATAATATAAAGAGACTTCTCATAAATGCTAATGTAAGAAATCGTCATAAAAAATTAGCTAATTACAATGTTGAAAATATTTGAGGAAATGTAGCTAATTTTAAATACATTCTTATAAAAGAAAAATGCTGCCTTAGATTAAGACAGCATTTTTGTAAAAAATAATTTATGTATTTACTCACGGTGTAAATTCCAATCGTAATCCATAAAACTTATAGGAGTTTCTATTGATATTTTACCTTTATTCGAAAATTTATTTATAAAGGGAACAAGGTCAAAATCATCTTTATACCAGTCAAAAATTCTAGATAATTTACTTCCTCTAAGATTTACGTCATTTTTTGTTTCGTCATTGATAAACTGCTTAGTAGCCATGTCTAACTCATAATCTAACCTATTAGAATCATATGCAGTTCTCATTAGTAAAGGGGATGAGGTTGCTGTAGAGTACAATGCAAAGTGTATTCTAGGGTCATCAAATTCTCTTAAAATACTGTGCTCAACAAAATCTAAAGAAATTTTTCCACCAGTAAAGTCTAATGTTTCATTCTTAAAAGGCTCTCTAATGTAATTAATACTCTTAATAGGATAATTTTCAACTAGTAATTTTATGATATTTACGTTGTAGAAATTAATCCAGAAAGCCTTTTGTTCGTTAGCACTCCAGCCTGCATTAGGAGAAATCTTTGAAAAATTCTTTGCTAGCTCTTGGATGACATTCATATTTTCTAAAAGCTCATCGTAGTCAACAACACCCTCTTTAGAAACGTAATCATCAAGAAATTCATTGTAAGCACTCAAATCAATAGTTTGAGAAAATCCTTGAAAAGTAATAAGAAATAATAATAAAAGTAAATAATGTTTCATTGTTTTGTGATTTGGGATTTAATGATTAATGATATTTAATTAAATATTGAAACATTAAAATAGTTGCTTGCTTAATAAGTCAGGTAAAAACCTTTCTTTTAGGCATGCGTTAACATATTTTAACAAAAATTGTAGGGAGGGTGCTAAAGTAGACTAAATCAAAGAAATAAGCAAAAAAATATTTGCATTTCTTTGCTTTCGCAAAAGCGTAAATCTTAAAATACGTATTGAACCTAATTAATTAATAGTGAGGTGCTAAACTCTTGTGATATGCTAAAGTAACCTAGTATAAACTCATCAGGTAGACTTGTGTTATTGTTGATATCTCCATTATCAATATCTGTTATGCTAATAAAATTGCCTCGTACAGTAGCCGTTGGGGTTTGAAATGGTCCATTTTGACCCTGTTCACTTTGTTCTAAAATACCACTTATGTAGTTATAAAATTGGAGGTCTGCTCCTAAAATTTTAATATCAATTACATCTCCACTGGTGAGTTGTTGGTCATAGAAATAAGAAAATTTAAATTGTTGTCCTTGATAAAATCGATCTTCGGTCGGAAGATATTCATTAAAATCAAAGTCAAAGATGTAGTAATCCTCCTGATCAGCTATGTCTGTAAAAGAAACTTGAACTTCAATACCATCTTCATCAAATAGTTGCCCGTCTCCTTGTACTACTTCATCTAAGGGGACTGAGTTTACAAAACGTGTTGTCGCAAGGTAGGTTTTGCCATTGTATATAACATTGAGCGTAAATTCAACATTAGAATTTGATAAGAATGAGGTGCTAATTTTATTATCAGATACAAGAGATCCAGAAGTATTAGAAGGGCGGTATGACCCTGGTTCGTCTGGTACAGGTTCATAAGTAATAATGTCACCATTTGTAATTTCTCGTAATTCTATGGTATCTATTATTGCAGGTTCTATCTCCCCAAAAAAAGATGATGATAGAGAAACCTTAATGTTTGCATCTGTAAAATCTTGAGCAGTGTCTACACGTATGAGTGCATCTACAATCAATCTAGGAGTTTCATTTTTGAGCTCTACATCAATAACATCTTCACAACTACTAAAAGTGACTAAGCATGTTAGTAAAAGAATACTTTTTTTCATCATCTTAGAATTTAAAGTTATAAGTAACAGATGGAATGATACCAAAAATAGAAGTGCGCACTGCTTCATTTGCTCCGGTATTCTCATTTTGTCTAAAGTTAATAGATGCCGCATTGCGACGATTATATATATTATACATACTAAAAACCCACTCAGATTGCCATTTTCTATTTTTGTTTTTTTGGGGAGTTAATGTTGCGCTTAGGTCTAATCGATGGTATGAAGGCAAGCGCTGCTTATTACGAGGGCCGTAAATTGGTGTTATAATGCCTTGAAATTCAAATTGACCTATTGGGAAATTAGTGGGTTGTCCCGTTTGAAAAAGAAAATTACTTCCTAATTTCCATTTTTTACTTATTTCGTAACTTGCATTAATAGAAATGTCGTGAGTTTTGTCATAAGGCGTGTTATACCATTTTCCACGGTTAATGCCTAACTCGTTCTCATTTCTTCCCGGTGTACGTTGTTCTGACTTTGAGAGGGTGTAGGCTAAAAATCCTTTTAGCTTTCCTTCATTTTTACGTAATAAAAACTCTAGTCCATAAGCCCTGCCTTCACCCTGTAAGATTACTTGTTCTATAGCATTGTTAGCAATAAGCTGAGCTCCATCAATATAGTCAATGCGTCCTTTTATATCTTTAAAAAACACCTCGCTTTCTATAGTGTATTCGCTTTCGCGAAAGCTAAAGTTTTTAAAATACCCTAAAGCATATTGATCTAATTGTTGTGGTTTCACAAAAGGTCCACTAGGTGTCCAAATATCTAATGGAGTGGGAGAACTTGTGTTTGATAATAGATGGAGATACTGCACAAGTCTTGTATAGCTACCCTTAATAGACGAGTCATCATTGAAAGCATAAGAGCCAGCAACTCTTGGTTCAAAATAATTAAATGTGGCTAGGTTATCACTTCTTTTCCCATTTCTATTTACATCAATAGGGTCTGCACTTTGGTAAATAAGAAGAGTGGGGTCAAAAGTAACTGCTAGATTGTCACGATATTCATTAATCTCATCTTGACCTAGTCTAATGAAATTGCTATATCTTAAACCGTATTCTATGGTAAAATTTTTACTTAATTTTTGCTCAATGTCCACATATGCAGCAAACTCATTTGCATATTTCTTGGTAAGCTGTTCTTCTACAATCCCAGAATCTGGACCATTTGGTTTGATACGACCAGGATTAAATGTGTAGTATAAATTATTAATCCCTGAGTATATTTTTAACTTGTCATTTAGATAATGAGTCAAGTCATATTTGACATTGATATTTGATATACCAGAATTCCATTCAAAACCTACAAAATCAAGATCTAACCCATAATAATAATCACTATAGATAAGTGAGGCATTTGAAAATAATTTGTCAGAAAATATATGATTCCATCGTAAATTCCCCACTGCATTTCCATAAACATTTTTGAAGCTTTCTTGCACACTAAAGAGATCACGGCCAAAATATCCAGAAAGATATAGACTGTTATTATCATTAATATTGTAATTAATCTTTGTATTTAAATCGTAGAAATATGCACTATTATCAATATTAAATAATGGTAAAAACAAATGGGCATAGGATGCTCGCCCTCCTAACAAAAATGCAGCTTTATCTTTTACTATAGGCCCCTCTACTAATAATCTACTAGAGACAGCTCCTATGCCGCCGTTTACTTTAAATTTTTTGCTATTACCTTCTTTTTGATAAATGTCGAGAACAGAAGATACACGACCCCCATATCTAGCAGGAATACCTCCTTTATACAATTTTAAATCTTTAATAGCATCAGGATTAAAAACAGAAAAGAACCCAAATAAATGAGAAGAATTAAAAATAGTAGCTTCATCAAGTAAAATCAAATTTTGATCTGCTGCACCCCCTCTCACGTTAAAGCCAGACGCACCCTCACCGGCACTAGTAACACCGGGTAATAGTAATATGGCTTTAATAACATCTGCCTCCCCAAGTACTACGGGAATATCTTTTATAGTTTCTGCCGTAAGTGCATTTACACTCATTTGAGGTTTTCGTATACGGACACGCTCTACTTTTTCTTCTATGATCACCTCATCTAGTGATTCTAATACTTCTAGAAGTTCAAAATTTTCACGAATATCTTGGTTTAATGTAAATGTTTTAGAGACAGTGCTATACCCCAAGTATCTTACTTCTACAGTATAGGTGCCTTGAGGAAGAGTAATTGAGTAAAAACCATAAGAATTTGTAACAACTCCATCAGATATTTCAGGAAAAAGAAGCGAGACACCTATAAGAGTTTCATTACTTGCCGCGTCTGTGATGGTACCACTAAGCGTATATTTTTGTTGTGCTTGACTAATCAAAAAGCATCCACAAAAAAGTAGGAGTAACCAATTTTTTTTCATTATAAGAATTTAAAGTAAAGCTACAGACTTAACAGAGATTATACACGAAAAAAGCCCTTTCAAATTTAGGAAAGGGCTTTGTTATATTTAATTATACGCTTTCGCGAAAGCGGATAAATTATTTTTGATCAATAATTGCATTTAATGTTTCACTAGGTCTCATAGCGTCAAATGTTTTTGAACGACTGGTGCTATAATATCCTTCGATATTTTGTGTAGATCCTTGCGCTGCGTTAAGCTCATCAATAATTAATTGCTCATTATCTGCTAGCTTTTTTGCTAATGGAGTAAATTCATTCTTAAGTGCTTCATTTTTATTTTGTGCAGCAAGAGCCTGAGCCCAATATAATGCTAAATAAAAGTGGCTTCCTCTATTGTCTAGTTCGTTAACCTTACGTGATGGAGATCTGCTATTGTCTAAAAATTTGATTGTCGCTTCGTCTAATGTGTCTGCTAGAACTTGAGCTCTTTCATTATCTTGTGTAGTCGCAACGTGCTCTAAGGAAACCGCAAGAGCAAGAAATTCTCCTAAAGAATCCCAACGTAAGTGGCCTTCTTCAAGAAACTGCTGGATATGCTTTGGCGCAGAACCACCAGCGCCAGTTTCAAACAATCCACCACCATTCATTAATGGAACAATTGAAAGCATTTTTGCACTAGTACCAACTTCCAAAATAGGGAAAAGGTCTGTATTATAATCTCTTAAAACATTTCCTGTTACAGATATAGTTTCAAGTCCTTTTTTGATTCTTTCTAATGAAAAACGAGTTGCTTCCACAGGTGACATGATTTGAATAACTAAACCATCTGTATTATGATCCTTTAAATAAAGATTAACTTTTTTGATAAGTTCTGCATCATGAGCACGAGTTTTATCTAACCAAAATATAGCAGGTGAGCCAGTAGCTCTTGCTCTTTTTACAGCTAGCTTAACCCAGTCTTGAATAGGTGCATCTTTAACTTGGCACATTCTCCAGATATCGCCAGTTTGAACCTCGTGAGTTGTTAAAACTGTACCCTCCTCATTAATAACCTCTACTTTTCCAGCAGAAGCAATCTCAAAAGTTTTATCGTGAGATCCATACTCTTCTGCTTTTTGAGCCATAAGGCCAACGTTAGGTACAGTTCCCATGGTAGTAGGATCAAAGGCACCGTGCTCCTTACAGAAATCAATAGTTTCTTGGAAAATCCCAGCATAACTACTGTCTGGAATCACAGCTTTAGTGTCTTGTTGTTTTCCCTCTGCATTCCACATTTGACCAGAAGCTCTAATCATTGCGGGCATAGAAGCATCAATAATCACATCACTAGGAACGTGTAAGTTTGTGATTCCTTTATCAGAATCTACCATTGCCAGATCAGGTCTGTTATCATAAGTCGTTTGGATAGCTGCTTTAATCTCTTCTTTTTCGGAAGTAGGTAATTCTTCTATCTTAGATAGTAGATCTCCAAAACCATTATTTACATCCACTCCAAGTTTGTCAAATGTTGCTCCGTATTTTTCAAAAACTGGAGCAAAAAATGCACGAACAGCATGGCCAAAAATCTTAGGGTCTGAGATTTTCATCATGGTCGCTTTCATGTGTAGAGAGAAAAGGACATCTTTTTCATTTGCATCCTCAATTTGATTTTTCAAAAAAGAAATCAATGCTTTTTTCTCAAGTACTGAAGCGTCTATAATTTCCTTATCTAAAACTGGTATGTTTTCCTTTAAGATAGTGCTATTATTTTCTGTATCAGTGTGTTTTATAGTTAAGCTACCAGCTTTAGTAATGGTGACAGATTTTTCATTATTTCTGAAATCACCGTGGGACATTGTAGCAACATGAGTTTTAGAATCGCTACTCCAAGCTCCCATCTTGTGCGGGTTTTTTCTCGCAAATTCTTTTACAGGCTTAGGAGCTCGTCTATCTGAGTTCCCTTCACGTAAAACAGGATTTACTGCGCTACCAAGAACTTTAGCATAGCGTTTTTTTATTTGCTTTTCCTCATCAGTTTTTGGCTCTTCTGGAAAGTCTGGAATATTATAGCCATCACTTTGTAATTCTTTAATAGCTGCTATAAGTTGTGGTACTGATGCACTAATATTAGGAAGTTTTATAATATTTGCTTCTGGTTTCTTTGCAAGCTCACCTAAGGCAGCTAGTGCATCTTCTTGTTTTTGATCTTCTCTAAGGTGATCTGGAAAATTTGCTATAATACGTCCAGCTAGTGAGATATCAACAAGTTCCATATCAATATTTGAAGTCTCTGTAAACCTTTTTACTATAGGTAAAAATGAATGCGTAGCGAGCATGGGAGCTTCATCTGTAAGTGTATATTTTATGGTAGTTTTATCTATAGCCATGAACTAAAATTTATTGAGTTAATATTTTGAAATAGCTTATGTAAAAAGCCTAACAAATATAGCTATTAGAGTAGGTTAGTTGCAATCTTAAAAGCAATGAATAGTACTAATTAAAGTATAAAATAGTGTGAGTGGGGTAAAAACAAAAGCCATATCAAGTACGACGTACGATGATATGGCTTTTAGAAATTGTTTTGCCAGAAAACCCTTGAAGTTTTAAAGTAACTTATTAATAGTTACATCTGTTCAATTTCTCTGAAATAGCAAATTAGCATAAAATGTAGCTATAATCTATTTCAGGATGTTTGTTTTACTTAAGATAATTTGGATTTAAGAAATAAAAAATTTCTTTTTCCTAGCTTGTGCAGCGGGTCTTGTTAGCAAAACAAAAAACTTTCAAATAATTTTAAATAAAAACTAAACTTAAAATTTATAAGTTTCTAAAACAATCTGCTTTAAAATACACCTAAAGATAAGTTTTATTAATTAAACGCATTGGTATTTCTATGTATTTAATTATTAACTAGTTATAAACTGTACTTATCAACTTTTGTTCATAAAAAAAGCTTTATCAGATATCTGATAAAGCTTTATAAATTTTAAACGTTTGTATTTGTTACGAACGTCTTTCTTTGATACGGGCTTTCTTACCAGTAAGTTCTCTAAAATAGAAGATACGTGCGCGACGTACAATACCTCTTTTGTTAACTTCAATTTTTTGAATTGCAGGTAAGTTAATAGGAAATACACGTTCTACACCTACAGTACCAGACATTTTACGAATTGTAAAAGTTTGCGTAGCCCCAGATCCTCTTAGTTGGATAACAACTCCTCTAAAGAACTGAGTTCTACTTTTTTCACCTTCTTTAATTTCGTAGTACACAGTAATTGTGTCACCAGCTGCAAATTTTGGCAAATCATTTTTTTGAACAAATTCGTCTTGTACAAATTTTACTAAATCTTCCATCTTTGAGATATTTCAATGGTTTTACATTCAAGTAACATTCACGTTTATCGTCAGAGGTTAGTCAAATGGGTGCAAACTATTTTATAGTAGTAAGCGGGTTTATTTAAGTAGTGTTGCTTTGATTACGCTTTCGCGAAAGCGAACTCTATATATTAACAACAAAAAAACTTCTATTAAAGGTATAGAAGTTCCCGTTATAGATTCTTTTTCTAGCTTAAAGAGCAGCTACGTGCTTAGCAAGCTTTGATTTCAAGTTAGCCGCTTTATTACTGTGAATAATATTACGTTTTGCTAACTTATCAAGCATAGAAGCTACCGCTGGGAATAAAGCAACTGCTTGCTCTTTCTCAGTCATTTCGCGCAATTTCTTAATTGCGTTACGAGTCGTTCTGTGCTGGTAACGGTTTCTAAGGCGCTTAGTCTCGTTGCTTCTGATCCTTTTTAAAGATGACTTGTGATTTGCCATTATTGTTTTTTGTATAATTATAAAATTGTAGCCCGTAGGGGAATCGAACCCCTCTTACATGGATGAAAACCATGCGTCCTAGCCGATAGACGAACGGGCCTTAAAAATTCACTAAAATGTACTTTTAACCTCGTACTTGGTTTGTAGCCCGTAGGGGAATCGAACCCCTCTTACATGGATGAAAACCATGCGTCCTAGCCGATAGACGAACGGGCCTAGAACAATTGTTTGAATTGCGGATGCAAAAATACAATTATTTTTAGATCGTGCAAACACTAATTGAGTTTTTTATAAATTATTTTAATATGCCTTAGCAAACAGCACTCTACGCGGTGATGACGCGCCTGTTAAAACACATTTTCCTTCTTCAAGTTGGCTATTCATAGGAATGCATCTAATGGTTGCTTTTGTAAGCTCTTTAATTTTGTTTTCGGTTTCTTTTGTGCCATCCCAGTGCGCACTTATAAATCCTCCTTTATTTTCTAAAACATTTTTAAAGGTTTCAAAATCGTTTACAACTGTGGTATGGCTGTCACGGTATTCTTTGGCTTTATTGTATAAATTTTCTTGTATTTCTTTTAATAAGGATACAACGGTTGTGGCTACGTCTTCTTTTGCAATAAACTCCTTAGTGAGTGTGTCGCGTCTCGCGAGTTCTACAGTTCTTTTTTCTAAGTCTTTTGGCCCAATCCCAATACGAAGCGGAACGCCTTTTAATTCATACTCGTTAAATTTCCAGCCTGGTTTATGGGTGTCTCTATTGTCAAATTTTACAGTAACTCCGTGCAGTTTAAGGTCTTTTATAATTTCATTTGCAACTTGAGAGATGGCGTCAAGTTGCTCTTGGTTTTTATATATAGGTACAATAACTACTTGAAAAGGAGCAAGGTTGGGTGGTAGGACTAGGCCTTGATCATCACTATGCGTCATAATAAGAGCTCCCATTAGTCTTGTGGATACTCCCCAGGAGGTAGCCCATACAAATTCCTGCTTACCTTGATTACTGGTAAACTTAACATCAAATGCTTTTGCAAAATTTTGACCTAAAAAATGAGAGGTTCCAGCTTGGAGTGCTTTTCCGTCTTGCATTAGAGCTTCGATACAATAAGTTTCGTCTGCTCCAGCAAATCTCTCACTTTCTGTTTTTATTCCTTTTATGACGGGTACTGCTAGAAAATTTTCAGCAAACTTTGCGTATACATCATTCATTAGCTCTGCTTCCTCTATGGCCTCTTGTTTCGTTGCATGTGCAGTGTGGCCTTCTTGCCAAAGAAACTCAGCTGTTCTCAGAAACAAGCGTGTACGCATTTCCCATCGTACGACATTAGCCCATTGGTTAATGAGAAGTGGTAGGTCGCGATAAGATTGTATCCATCCTTTATAAGTATTCCAGATAATCGCTTCACTTGTAGGTCTTACGATAAGCTCCTCTTCAAGCTTAGCATTAGGATCTACAATTAGTTTTGCTGGATTTTCAGGATCTGTCTTGAGTCTATAATGAGTAACAACAGCGCACTCTTTTGCAAAGCCTTCTGCGTTTTTCTCCTCTGCTTCAAATAAGCTTTTAGGAACAAAAAGTGGGAAATAAGCATTTTCGTGCCCAGTTTCCTTGAACATACGATCTAGCTCAGCCTGCATTTTCTCCCAAATTGCATATCCATACGGTTTGATAACCATACATCCACGCACTGCAGAGTTTTCTGCAAGGTCAGCTTGAACTACAAGTTCGTTGTACCACTTTGAATAATCTTCACTTCTTTTTGTAAGGTTTTTCCCCATAAATACTTAATTTGGCACAACTATTGTGTCTGTAATTGATGTAAAAGTATCTAGCAAAATTAGGTATTTTTAAAGCAAGCAACAATTAAAACAGTATCGTTATGAAAATTATTACTTCACATATTACAAGACTAAAAAGTTTCACGCTCTTAATTGTACTAGCTGGTTTTCTAGTTTCATGCGGATCATCTCAACAAGTATATGATGAGGATGGGATATATAGTGGATCAGATGTACAAGTATCTGTGTCCTCAGAGCCAGTTACTGCTGTAAAAAACTCAAACAGTCTATTATATAAAAATTATTTTGAAAGAAGTGCACAGCAACTGAGTCAAGCCCAAGAGAGAGATAGTATATTTACAGATATTGATTCCTATTCATCTGAGGATGGAGAAGAGGTATATGTTGATGCTGTTGACTTTGATGCTGCGACAGGTTATGGCGGATGGGGTGATGTTGTTGATGATGTTGAGATTAACGTTTATAATAACTCTCCTTTTATAGGTGGATTTGGTTACGGCAGATTTGGCTATGCTGGATTTGGTTACGGAGGGTTTGGTTATAATGGCTATTTTGGCTTAAGTCCATTTGCACCTGTATGGTCTCCTTATTGGTATGGAGGATTCAATAGACCTTTTTATGGGTTCAATAGATTTTATGGATACGGCGGTTTTTATGGATACAATTCACACCCTTTCTATCGAAACGGTTTTTATGGACATCCACTTTCTCCTAGATATAATTATGGTAGAGTTGCTTATAATTCTGGACGTAGATCGAGTTATGACCTCAGGAATGCTAGAAATAGGAGATCAAATGCAGTAAATCGTAGAAGTGTAAACACTGGGAGACGAGTTTCTACAAGAAGTCGCGCGACTTACTCTAGGAATAGAGCTAATGTAGGGAGAGTAAATTCACGTGGCAGAGTGTCTAGAGATGGTGTTACTCGAGGTAGACCAGCGACAACTAGACCGTCAAATGGTAATAGAAATAGGCCAAATACTCGACCAATGAATCGAGGCGGTTCAAAGGCCAGAAGGTCTGGAACAACACGCCCTATGACAACGAGGCCATCAAGGTCTAGATCTTCATCTTATGGAAGGTCATCATCATCTTCTTCAAGAGGAAGTAGTGTAAGATCGGGTTCTTCTTCAAGATCCTCAGGATCTACTAGGTCTTCATCGAGATCTTCTTCATCTAGAGGTGGAGGTCGTAGAGGTTAATGATTTATCATATTCTTAAATTTATTTAATGAAAAAAATAATCTTTTTAATAGTGGTTATGACCACAGGCGCGAGCTTTGCCCAAACGATATCCGAAGCATTACAATATAGTTCTGTTAATGTTACAGGTACTGCACGTTATAGAGCTATGAATGGAGCGTTCGGTGCATTGGGTGGAGATTTAAGTGCCATTGGAGATAATCCTGCGAGTAGTGCGGTCTTTACAAATGGTACAGCAACTTTTACATTAGCAAGTGATCATTTAGAAAATGAAGCATCTTATTTTGGAGGAAATACGATAGTATCCAACACTGATACAGCAATTAATCAACTAGGTGGTGTTTTTATTTTAGATGGTACTTCTGGTACAAAATGGAATAAAATTACTCTAGGTTTTAATTATGATCGTACCAGTAATTTTAATAATCAATACATTGCACAAGGATTTAATTTAAATTCTATTTCAGAATACTTTGCAATCTATGCTCAAGGTGTACCTTTAAGTGATTTAGAAACACGTGAAAATGAATCTATCGCTCAATTGTATCAATTTTTAGGAGAGGATCAAGGTTATGGATCTCAACAGGCATTATTAGGTTTTCAATCATATATCTTAGAGCCAACTTCCTATGATTCTAATAATACAACCTACGGTGTAAATACAGTTGGAACAGTATACGATCAAGAATATACATCTCTATCAAGTGGTTCTAATGGTAAAGCATCTTTCAACATAGCAGCTCAATATGGTGATGATTTATACTTGGGTATTAATTTAAACTCTCATTTCTTAGATACCAACAGATCTACTGTACTCTTTGAAAGTAATAATGCTGGAGCACCCCCTGCTAATGAGGGTTTTACAAATGTAACAGATATTCGGTTTGAAAATAACTTAAGAACATTGGGAAGTGGTTTTTCTTTTCAGGTGGGAGCGATATCTAAATTTAACGATAATATACGTTTAGGATTCACCTATGAATCACCTACTTGGTACACAATTTCTGAAGAAAACACACAACGTTTATCTACAACTTCAATCGATGATTTAGGGATTTTTACAACTCAAATTAATCCAGAGGTTGTAAATGTCTATCAAGACTATGAAATAAAAACACCTGGAAAATATACATCAAGTGTTGCTTACGTTTTTGGATCTCAGGGCTTGATTAGTTTTGATTACTCTTATAGGGATATGACTAATTTAAGATTCCGTCCAGAGAGGGATCCATTTTTTAATTCAAAAAACAATGAAATCAACGATATATTAAGAGCTGTAAATACTTTTAAACTAGGTGCAGAAATGCGATCAAATAAATGGAGTTATAGAGCTGGAGGTCGTTATGAAACAAGTCCTTATCATAATCAAAATTTATTAGGTGCAACATATGGTTATTCTGCTGGTCTAGGGTACAATTTTGGACAAATTAAGATAGATGTAGCTTATGATCAATTTTTTCAAGATAGTGCTGAACGGTTATATTCTGTAGGACTCATTGATAGGGCTCAAATAAATAAAACAAACTCATCTCTGGTAGGTACGCTTACATTAAGCTTATAAATAACTATATTTTAATTACTTTTAAGAGCTACCATAGGGTAGCTCTTTGTTTTTTATTTATATGGAAAAAATTTTAGTCCTTTCTGGTAGCAATAGCATACATTCTATAAATAGTCAACTACTTGATTTTTTTGTTGCATCTATTAATGGATATAATGTACAGAGACAGTCTCTCTTGTCCTACGACATACCTATGTATAATTTAGATCTAGAAAATGAGAGAGGGATTCCTATTGATGTAAAAGTGGTTAAAAATAAAATAGCAGAATCCGTAGGACTTATTATTGGAGTTAATGAACATAATGGAATGATTTCTGCTTTTTTTAAAAATATAATCGACTGGCTCTCTAGGGCAGACCGTAATTTTTTAGAAGGAAAGAAAATTTTACTTGTAAGCACATCTCCAGGTGCAAGAGGAGGGGCTTCTGCAGTAGAATATATGAAAAATACGATTCCTCGCTTTGGAGGAAAGGTGGTTGAGAGTTTTAGCTTCCCATCATTTCAAGAAAATTTTAATGTAGAACAAAACACCATTATTAATCCCACTATGAATATTGGAGTAGGAGAGGTCATCGCTTCATTTATTCACCAGTTAGAAGATTAGTTTTTAGCTATTTCTAGCAGTACTGTTCCATAGGGAGTATCAAGTGTAATTTCACCATCAATTACGGGGACTGTTTTTCCAGAATACGTGTCTGTTACATGCTCTGCTTTCGCGAAAGCGTTATTTAGCTCAATAACTTTAGTTCCAATTGGAAGTTCAAGGCCTACAATAACTTCATCCTTAAAACCGTTTTTTTCGAAATAACGTCTAAAGATGTAAGGTTCTTCTGAAATCATTTTGTGTTTTCCTGCACCTATAGCTGGGTGAGCTATTCTGAATCTACCTAACTTTTGCCAGTGAGACAGTAGTTCTTGAGTTTGAGGATTTTTTAAATCTTCCCAATTCATAAAACTCCGTAAAGTAGCATCCCCATTTGCTCCCTCAATAGTAAGGTCTCTCCCTGTTTCATCACCATAATAAATTTGAGAAATACCAGTGGTGAGCAATAATTTAGATGCTATTTCTTTTGAGCGCGTACGGTTCTTGTCAAAAGGCTGGCCATCATCATGAGAGGTGGCGTAATTAACAAAGCTTTTATCTGAAAATACAGAATCCTTTAGTGAAGCATATTTACTAAAGAGATCTTCATAACTATTTTCTGCATCATATTTAAACTGGAAATTAATAAGATTGTCAAAACCATTTTCAAAATAGTCGACCTTTTTATCACCAAAATCGTATTCTCTGCCGTTGTCAATAGAATAATTGTATACTTCTCCAAACATGAAAAAACCTATATCATCCAGCACTTTTTTAGGATTTTTACTTTTGTAAGTATTAAATGCTTTTTCAGATTGCTCACGTAAAATAACCCAAGAAGCTTCATCAACATGTTTTGTAGTATCTACTCTAAATGCATCAATTCCAAACTCTTCTATAAAATCAGTTAACCATTTGATTATATAATTTCGTGGGGTTTTAGAAAGCTTATTTATTGCAAAATAATCATCTAGTTCTTCTATTTCTTGCTTGTAGCGACCTTCTTTTTTCCATTTTTTTATAAGTGTCTCAGGAAGCATTACCTCCACATTGCTCTCTGTGAGAATGTCAGGGAGATTTTCAACAAGGCTACAAGCAGTTGTATTCTCATAAGTAGAAAATTTACAGTTAGGATTCTCTCTAGCCCAATCTTCACCCCAAAAAGGGTCTTTTATTGTGACAGGCCCTGTATGATTAAGGACAACATCCATAACAATACGGATACCTCTTTTATGAGCTTCATCTACAACTGCCTTAAGATCTTCACGGGTGCCAAAGTTAGGATCTAGCGCAGTCCAATCTTTTGCCCAATAACCATGATACCCATATGTGGGTCCAGTACCTTCATCTACGACATCGTGTATCTGCTCTACTACAGGAGTAAACCAAATTGCATTAATCCCTAAATCTGTAAAATAACCCTCTTCAATTTTTTTTCTAATTCCTATTAAGTCACCTCCTTTAAAACCACGTAGAACACCTGTTTCTCTTGTACGATCAAAATTAACATCATTTGATGTAGTGCCATTATAAAAGCGATCTGTTAGTAAGAAATACATATTTGCTGCTTCCCAAAAAAATGGAGACGTTTCAGAGGATTTTTTATCTTGAATGCTAGTTTCCTTATATTGGCAAGAAATACATATGAAAAAAATTAATATGATAATTCTTAGTGTACTATTCATAACTAGTCTTTTATAAATACTAAACTAATGAAAGGTTTTCAATTATTAATCATAATACAGATACTGCTAGAAATTGGTACATTTACTTTTTAAAATTTTCTATGCCTTCATTTAAAATTTGGCTAAGTGCCGCACGACCTAGAACATTACCATTATCTATATCTGGAATTTTAGTGGGGGGTGGTTTAGCGCTTCAAGAAGGAGCATTTAATTGGACTGTATTTCTGTTATCTCTCTTTGCTACCTTAGGTTTTCAGATCATTTCAAATTATGCAAACGATTATGGAGATGGATTAAAAGGTACAGACAATAAAGATCGTGTTGGGCCAGTGAGAGCAATGCAAAGCGGCTTACTTACTGAAAGTCAGCTTAGGTGGGCTATTATTTTGACTTCTGTTTTTACAACAAGTATCGTTGTAGTTTTAATTTATACAGCTTTTGGAGGAGATCAACTATTACTTTCTTTACTATTTATGATACTAGGAATTGCGGCGATTATTTCTGCAATAAAGTATACGGTGGGAAAAAGTGCTTATGGATATAGAGGGCTAGGAGATATTTTTGTTTTTATATTCTTTGGAATTATAGGTGTTTGTGGGTCTTTTTATCTGTTTGCACAATTTCTTTCTATCTATCAATTTTTACCTGCTATAACTATTGGGGCTTTATCGACAATGGTATTGCATTTAAATAATATGAGAGATAGAGAAGCCGACCAAAAAGTAGGAAAGAATACACTTGCCGTCTATCTTGGAAAGGATGGATCCCTTAGATATCACTTAATACTCTACGTTGTGGCTGTATTAAGCTGGTTGACCTTCCTTCTTATGACCGCTATAGATCTTTTGAGCTATATTTCATTAATTGCAATGATACCTCTTAGCATGCACATGGTAAAAGTTTACAAAACAACTTCTCATGTATTATTAGATCCAGAATTAAAGAAAGTTGCACTATCTACATTTGTACTTGCGCTTTTATTTTTTATAGGAAGCTATGTTTAGAAACATATTTTTTAGATAACCACTTCAAATTTATACCATATTCAATGAATTGTTTAAGAGTCACCTACTCATAAAAAAAACCGAGTAACAATGCGTTACTCGGTTTTTATATAATAATTGTGAATCAATTAGTTTACAGCGTCTGCAAGCTCAGATCCAGCTTTGAATTTTACAACATTCTTTGCTGCGATTTGAATCGTTTTTCCAGTCTGTGGATTTCTTCCTTCACGTGCGTTACGCTTAGAAACAGACCAAGATCCAAATCCTACAAGAGAAACACGCCCTCCTTTTTTAAGAGTGCTTTCCACATCTCCTAAGAAAGATTCTAATGCTTTTTTTGCTGCAGCTTTTGTAATACCAGCGTGCTCTGCCATTCCATCGATTAATTCTGATTTGTTCATAATGTAAATTGTTAATTAATTAAATGTGGTTAAGCTTTATGCTTAATTCCCTAACAAATTTATACGGATTATGCTCCCACGCAAGTAATAGCAAGGGAAATCAGGGTTATTGTTAATAAATCGATGAAATTGTTGATAAAGACAGGCTATTTTATTAAATCTCTTAAGATCAATGAGGACAGGGCTTTAGCGCATTTTGGCATTTTTGTCAAATTTATAACCATTTAATAAATCTTTTACAGCCATTTTTTTCTTTCCTGATAATTGCATTTCCGTTATACAGATATAGCCTTCTGGTGTAGCAATAGCTAGGTGATCATCTGCTATGGTAACAGCTCCAGGTGGGATATACATTTGAGATTCTGCTTTCGCGAAAGCGTTATAAATTTTTACTCTTTGCTCCTTACCGCCATTTTCTAAGATCGTATATGCAGAGGGATAGGGGCTTAGTCCTCTTATAAGGTTGTAAATATCCTGAAGAGGAGCTGTCCAGTTAATTTTTGTGTTCTCACTGTGAAGTTTGTATGCTGTTTTTAATTGAAAATCATCATTTTGAACGTAAGTTTTTACCTCTTTATTTTCTATGGATTGAACTGTTTTTATAACAAGAGATTTTCCTGCAATCATTAAACGGTCGTGTAAATGTCCTGCATTCTCTTTATCATCTATTGTAATTTTTTCTTGTAAAATGATTTCTCCAGTATCAATTTTATCATCTATAAAGAATGTTGTGACTCCTGTTTCTGTTTCACCATTGATAATTGCCCAATTTATAGGAGCGGCGCCTCTATATTGCGGTAGTAATGATGCATGAAGGTTAAAGGTTCCATAATCTGGCATTTCCCATACCACCTTAGGTAACATTCTAAAGGCTACTACAATTTGTAGATTTGCATTTAATGCTTTAAGCTCCTCAATAAACGAAGTGTCTTTTAGATTTGTGGGTTGTAATATGGGTAGATTGTGTGCCTCTGCATACGCTTTAACATCACTTTTACGTAATTTCTGCCCCCGGCCAGCAGGTCGATCTGGTGCTGTGATTACTCCAACTACATTATACCCTTCTTCTAAAAGTCCACTCAGAATGGTTACAGCAAATTCTGGTGTGCCCATAAAAACAATGCGTATCTCTCTCATAATAATTTATATGTATTATCTGCTTGTAAAACAATTTTTTTCTGATCCAAAAGTAATCGAATTGCATGGATAATATCTGCTTTTGGGTGGGTCAAACTTGTAAGCTCATGAGCAGATTTTGGTCCCTCATATAGAATATCAATAATAGCTTGATTTGCAGGGGTTCTATTTTTTTGTACGGTTTTATCTTTGCAGACATCACATAATCCACATGGAGATTGCATTGTCTCATTAAAATAACTCATTAATTGTATGGCTCTACATACGTTTGAGTTATTTATAAATGCTTTTATTGAATCTACTTGAAGTCTCTTAAAATTTGCTTGATTTTTTATAAATGGAGCAATCGTATTTATTGTTCTATCATCGTCCCTAGGCACTAAAAATGTAATTGAGGTGTCAAAGCTTTGGTGCTCGTAATCTATGATATCGTCTCGATGGAGTGTGAGAAGTGCCGTATGAACTTGATCTACAGTTCTAGAAGCCTTAGTTGAAATGATCGCATAGTTTATGGTCGTTACTTGTTCAAAAACAGCTCCATAGGTTCTCAAGATGGCTTTTACCACGTCATCTAGTTGGTTGTTACGTAATAGGTAGTAACTCAGTGCATATTCATTCACCTTAAAGTTTACAGTAGCCCTCTTTGTAAATTCTTGAGAGAGACTAATTATGCTATTTCTATCAAGAACTTGCAAAGCATTATAAGCTAAGATGCTATGTAATTTGTAAGTCGAACAAAACTCACTAAAATTAAATCTGTGGTTTGTTTGCTGGCCTTCACCATAAGAGATTTGAAAATAATTACTGAGGTGCTTATATATTTTCTTTACATCTTGAACTCCGGGTATTACTTTAATAAATTGATTATCAAGGCGCACTAAGTCGTTTTCGTTATATATGAGCATTGCAGTTGCTTTTTGCCCTGCGCGCCCAGCCCTTCCTGACTCTTGAAAGTAATTTTCAATACTATCTGGTATTTCCATATGGACGACACAATCTACATCAGCCTTATCAATCCCCATCCCAAATGCACTGGTACCCACCATGACTTTGGTATGATTAGAACGCCATTTTAAATATTGCTTATGCCTATCATCTCTGGACATACCTCCATGGTAATATGTTGATGTGATGCCTCTGCTGTTTAAAAAATGAGCTGTATTAACAGTAGCTTTTCTATTGCGTACATATACTATACAGCTTGATTTTGATTTGTTGAGAATGTCCTCTAGCTGATAAAATTTGTCTGTAGCTTTTTGAACTGTATAAGTTAAGTTAGCTCTGTGATATGATGTTTGAAATAATTTAGGTTCATCAAGCCTTAGTTGTTCAGTTATATCTTCAATGACCCTAGGAGTAGCTGTTGCTGTAAGAGCAATAATGGGAGGGTTGGTCTTCTTATGTTGAAATTCTAAATTTCGAATTTTAGAAATATCACGGTATGCAGGTCTAAAATCGTGACCCCACTGAGAAATACAATGTGCTTCATCAATAGCAATAAGTGATACATTCATTCGCTTGATACGCTCTTGAACTAATTCTTGTTGTAACCGCTCTGGTGACAAATACAATAATTTGTAATTACCGTAGATACAATTGTCTAATAAGGTGTCTAGTTCAGAATGTTTGATACCACTAGGGATGGCTAGAGATTTAATACCTTTTTCTTGTAAAGACAACACTTGATCTTTCATTAGGGCAATTAGGGGAGATATGACAATGGTGATCCCATCGAATAGCAAGGCAGGTAATTGATAACAAATAGATTTACCTCCTCCCGTAGGTAAAAGCGCGATAGTGTCTTTTCTAGAAATTATTGCTTTTATAATTTCTTGTTGCTTGGGCTTAAAATTATCATAACCCCAGTATTTTTTTAATATTTCTTTTGATGTAGTTGTCAATTCCTAATGGCGTTGACTATAAAGTCACCTCTTTCCTCTATGGAACCAATAGGTATTTCAACTGGATGATATCCATAATCTTTATAAGTCTTTAATAGGTGTAACTGGATTTTTGTTGCCTCTTCAAAGCTTTCATAGCGTTCACTATCTGTGACATGTATTTCTTTCCAAGGAGGCAGTATAAAAACGGAATCATATCTATACCTTGTACAAGCTTCTATAAATGTATCTGGATACACCTGTCCTATATAATCCATATATGCCACCGTGTCAGGAATTCCACGATCAATAAAAACATTTTCGTTTTTATACTCAACTGCCTGTTGCCATTGATCAATACGTGCATCTTTTAAAAGTTCAGAAAATAAAAGAGGTTTCTCAAGAAAAAGCTGATCAATACCTTGGTTTTGTGCTTTTTGAATCACTTGACGTGAAATTTCCTCAAGACACGGATGCCCAAGTTGCTTTAAATGCTTGAGTAATGTGGTTTTTCCTGTTGAAGGGCCACCTATAAGTAAAATTCGTTTTGGCATAAAAATGGTAGACTTTTGTACAAAATTAAGCAAACCTAAAAGAACAGTAATTCTGTATCTTTGATAAAGAAAAAGACCTGATGACTCCAAATGATAACCCAGAAGAATTTTATGCTAAGCTTAAAACACAGCTAGCAGATACCTCCTTATGGCCAGCTCCATATCTATATAAATTTATTGTACCTTCAAGTGCGATAAAAATTAAGGATATAGAAACTATTTTTAATCATATGGGTGCTGTGATAAAAAAAAATGAATCCCGAACTGGTAAATATACAAGCGTCTCCATAAATGTGACAATGAAAAATCCTGATGCTGTAATCGCTAAGTATAAAGAAGTGGGTAAAGTAGAAGGAGTTATTTCTTTATAGACCTTACTTTCATAACGTTAAAAAAAATACAACTGTATTTTTTTTAAGATTTCTAAATGGAATCATCTATACCTTTATAAAAAAAAGTTATGGTTTCAGATATGGATTACTCGCAAAAAAATACTTCTAAAGGCAATATTTTTTTAATTAGAAGGGCTGAGTTTGTCATATCTTCAACACTAATATTACAAGAAGCTCTTAATATAGCTTCAAAATTTGCACACGATGATCAGCTTTTGGTCGCTATTCGTGAGGAAGAAATTGCACTAGAGAACTTTAAGGATACATTTTGTGATCATAGTGAATCTACATTTAAGTCTGGCTTAGAATTATGTAGCCAAAATATAAATGACAGTGTGTTTTCAACAAACCATGGAGAATCCCATTTAAGTAAGGACGAAATGATCTCGAGCTGGATAGCACATAAAATTAAACTTTATATAATAAAATTAAATAAGGTAAGTCAAGAAGATAATTTTCCTAACAATCTAATTGATGACCTAAGTTCAGAAATTGCGAGAGTAAAAAGTAAACAAGAACACTTTACCAAGCAAAGAAATGAGATGGCAGCTTAGAATTTTTTCGCTTTCGCGAAAGCGAAATTTTTAAACATTCATAACTCAAATGATAGCTTTTTTATAAATGTATGGACAACGTGTAAATCTAAATGTTCATTTAAAGCTAGAATCGGCAGTTTATAAGATATTTTTTTAGACGTGTTAAGATTCTTCTTTAGGAAGGTGACAATACACCAACTTCAGTAATATCACACATAACTCTTGATCGTTTTATTTAATTAAATTGAGATCATAGAAACTTTTAAGATTTACTTAGCTAACTGTTATCAATTTATTAAAGAGTCTTTGCATTACCACAAATTTTAGTATTTTGCGCGGGTCTATAAAAGAGTAGACTACTTCACTTAATTTTTTACAATTGATAGATCAATTAGAGTACAATACGGAGAGAGTTCATCTCATCATTCCCGAATACGGGCGTCATATACAAAAAATGGTAAATGATGCAGTAGCGATGGAAGATGCAGAAGAGCGTGATAAAACAGCAAAAGCAATTATTGCTGTAATGGGCAATTTGCAACCACATTTACGCGATGTGCCAGATTTTCAACACAAACTTTGGGATCAATTATTTATTATGTCTGATTTTAAATTAGATGTTGAATCGCCTTATGGTAAACCCTCAAGAGAAGAATTAGAGGAACGTCCAGAACCATTAGAATATCCTCAAAATTTTCCTAAATATCGTTTTTACGGAAATAATATTAAACGTATGATAGATGTGGCAACAAGTTGGGAAAAAGGAGATATGAGAGATGGACTAGTGATGACCATCGCAAACCATATGAAAAAATGTTTTCTAAACTGGAATAAGGACACTGTAGACGATACAGTAATCTTTGATCATTTATATGAGTTGAGTAAAGGCGAGATCAATTTAAAAGATAAAGATGAGGAGTTGAGAGATTCTGATCGCTTAATTAGAGCAAACAAAAAAGCCAAAGCAGCAGAAAATCCAGTAAAAAAGAGAAACTATTCAAAAAATAATAACAATAACCGCAAAAAGCGTTACTAAAAAGAATACAGATTCATGGCAACATTTCAGATAGAGGGAGGTCATCAACTCAAAGGAGATATACATCCGCAAGGAGCAAAAAATGAAGCATTGCAAATTTTATGCGGAGTACTACTCACTCCTGAAAAAGTTACTATAAGCAACCTGCCAGATATCATAGATGTTAACAAGCTCATTATGATACTGGATCACCTCGGTGTAAAGGTTGAGAAACTGCAAAAGGGAACTTACACTTTTCAAGCAGATGAATTGGATTTAAAATACCTAGAAAGTAAGAAGTTTAAAGAAGAGGGAAGTAGTATAAGAGGTTCAATTATGATAGTTGGTCCATTACTCGCAAGGTTTGGGAAAGGATATATCCCAAGGCCAGGTGGAGACAAAATAGGACGCCGTCGTCTTGATACGCACTTTGATGGTTTCATTAAATTAGGAGCAAAATTTCGCTATAACAAAGAAGAACGATTTTACGGAGTAGAAGCCCCAAACGGTCTCAAAGGGACAGATATGCTCCTTAACGAAGCATCTGTTACCGGTACCGCAAACATTGTTATGGCAGCCGTACTTGCTCAAGGTAAAACAACTATATATAACGCTGCTTGTGAGCCTTACTTACAACAATTGTGTAAGATGATGGTGCGCATGGGGGCAAACATCAAAGGTATTGGATCTAATCTATTGACAATTGAAGGGGTAGAAAAAATTGGTGGATGTGACCATCGTATTCTCCCAGATATGATTGAAATAGGATCATGGATAGGTCTTGCAGCCATGACCCAAAGTGAGATAACCATAAAAAATGTAAGTTGGGAGGACCTAGGACTTATACCGGTTACCTTTAGAAAATTAGGTATTACCTTAGAACGAAAGGGAGATGATATTTATATTCCCGCTCATACAGACGGTTATACGATTGATACCTTTATAGACGGATCCTTTATGACCATTTCAGATGCTCCTTGGCCTGGGTTTACTCCAGATCTTTTAAGTATTGTTTTGGTAACTGCCATACAGGCAAAAGGAGAAGTTCTTATTCATCAAAAAATGTTTGAAAGCCGTCTATTTTTTACAGATAAATTGATGGATATGGGAGCAAAAATAATTCTGTGTGATCCACACAGAGCAACTGTTATAGGTCATGATTTTAAATCTACGCTTAAAGCTACTACGATGACATCACCAGATATACGTGCAGGAGTATCTCTTCTCATTGCAGCACTAAGCGCAAAAGGGACTTCTACCATCCATAATATAGAACAGATTGATCGTGGTTATGAAAATATAGATGATCGACTCAGAAAAATAGGAGCTAAAATAAAGCGAATAGATTAGTCAACTTTTTCGCTTTCGCGAAAATTAAAAAAATATAATCAAAAGCGCAGAAAATTATTTTTTGCGCTTTTTTCTGGTTTAATTCTATAACAGAAACATTAAAGAGTAATTGTCTTGAGGCCTTAATTACAATAATTTTTCTTAAAGTATGAAGCAACGTCATTCCAGTGTTTCTCCCCTTATAATAGCGCATCGCGGCGCACAATCTCATTTCCCAGAACATACCATAGAAGGATACCAAAAGGCTATTGAATTCGGTGCTGATTACATTGAGCCAGATCTTGTCTTAACTAAAGATGGTGTATTTGTAGCACGCCATGAACCCTATTTATCTCAAAAAACGAATATCTCAAACTTTAAAGAATTTCAAAACCGAAAGACTACTAAGATTCTTGATGGGGAGATTGTTACAGACTGGTTTGTCTCTGATTTTACAGTTGCTGAACTTAAAAAAATAAAAACGCGACAATTTTGGAAAAACAGACCTCACAATTATGATGATCAGTTTGAAATCCCAACATTCGAAGAAATAATAGCTTTATTGAAAGCATATAAAAAGAAAAGTGGAAAAGAAATAGGGATTTATCCAGAATTAAAACATCCCACTTTCCACAAACAATTGGGGTTAGAGATGGAAGATCGATTCTTAAATCAATTGTTAAAGGCTGAGTATACTCGCAGGGATTCAAAAATTTACGTACAATGTTTTGAAGTTAAAACATTACAGTATTTAAGGAGAAAAACTTCAGTAAAGTTAGTGCAATTAATAGGAGCTTCAGGATATAATCAAAACGGAGACCTTCGATTTAAAAAATTAGATGGCTCCTATGATTCTTCGGGACAGCCTTACGATTTTTATGTAGAAAATGATAAGCGAGACTATAGTTTTTTTGCCACCCCAAAGGGAATGGAATTTATGGCAACCTACGCAGACGGTGTGGGTCCATGGAAGCCATTTGTAGTTTCTGTAGCTAGAGATTTAGTTGCACATCCAAAGTCACTCATTGCCACTGATTTTGTAGAGCTTGCTCATAAAAGCAAACTTGAAGTACATCCCTATACGTTTAAAAATGAGGATCAACAGTGGTCATCTAATGAGGAGCCAACTCAAGAATACTTAAAATTCTTCGAGGCTGGCGTAGATGGTGTATTTACAGATTATACCAATGAAGCGGTAAGAGCTAGAAACGAATTTCTAAAACTGAATACAAGGAGTTAATTTTTAAGTTTCCATTCTGTGTGAAAAACACCTTCACGGTCCAGTCTCTCATAGGTGTGAGAACCAAAATAATCACGTTGTGCTTGTATCAAGTTAAGCGGTAAACGTGTTGAAGTATAGGCATCAAAATAGGTGAGCGAGTTTGAAATTCCAGGTAATGGAATGCCATTCAATGCACCAAAAGCTACTAACTCTCTGGCGGCACTCACTGAGCCTTGTACCTTAGAAATAAATGATGGAGAAAGCAGTAAGTTAGGAAGTACTGTATCTGCTTCAAAAGCCTTAGTAATGTCTGCTAGCAGTTTTGCTCTAATAATGCACCCTGCTCTCCAAATTTTTGCAATTTCTGCAATGTTGAGGTTGTATCCGTATTCTCTTGAAGCATCTGCAAGTTGATGTAAGCCTTGTGCGTAGGTTACGATATATGAAAAATAAAATGCCTTTTCTGTAAGATCTATGAGTTTTTCTTTGTCCATTTGAGCAATTTCTGGACGGTCATAAAGTGAATCTGCAATAGTGCGTTCATCTTTAAGTGCAGAAATCTCTCTCATGCTCACGGCAATGTCTATAGAAGGAACAGGGATGCCCAAATCCATAGCATTTTGAGAAGTCCATTTTCCAGTGCCTTTTTGCTTAGCCTTATCTTGTATTTGATCAATGAGGTCTGCATTTCCTAAATTGTCCTTCTCTGCAAATATCTCTGAGGTTATTTCTACCAAGAATGATTGTAGTCGTCCTGCATTCCATTGTTTGTAGGTATGGTGTAATTCATTATTTGATAAATTTCCAGCTTTTTTGAGTACATCATATACTTCTGAGGTGAGTTGCATTAATCCATATTCAATCCCATTGTGCACCATTTTCACATAGTTTCCAGCAGATTTTGGACCCAAATATGCCACACAAGGTTCGCCTTCAAATTTTGCAGCAACAGCTTCAAAAATAGGTTGTACTGCGGCATAACCAGCCTTTGATCCACCTGGCATTATGCTAGGGCCTTTACGAGCTCCTTCTGCACCACCAGATACTCCGGCTCCAAAAAAGTGGATGCCTTTTTCAGCAAGATAGGCTTCTCGTCTATCCGTATCTGTAAAAAAAGAATTTCCACCATCTATAAGAATATCACCTTTATCTAGGTGAGGAAGTAAACTTTCAATCACAATATCTACTACTTTACCAGCAGGAACAAGCATCATAATTTTACGTGGAGATGATAATGCTTTCGCGAAAGCGGAAACCTCTACAACAGCATTGACACGCTCTGTATTTCCACCTTCTTCAATAAGGGCTTGAACTTTTTGTGGGTCAAGATCGTTACCTAATGCAGTAAATCCATTATCTGCTACGTTGAGGATAAAATTTCTACCCATTACTCCAAGACCAACTAGTCCAAAATCGTAAGTATGCTCCATAAAAATTGTGTGTGCTATTTTGCGATGTAAAAGTAAATGAAATAATTCATTTTGGTTGATAACAGTTGGATAACTACGTTGGGCATACACGACTAAATAGTTACTTTTGTCCGAGAAACCAACTTCCGCTTTATGCCTAAGACAGAGAATCAAATGCTTGTGATTTTTGGTGCATCTGGAGACCTTACAGCTCGTAAGCTCGTCCCAGCTTTGTACAAACTTTATAAAGACAAACATTTACCAGAGCATTTCGTCGTCTTGGGAGTGGCTCGAAGCTTTATGACCGATGAGGATTTTAGAAAACAAGTTGCTCTAGAAAGCAAATATTTAGAAGACAGCGAGGAGTTTATTAAAACATTTTCTGAAAAACTTTTTTACGAAGATCTCCATAAAAAATATGATGTTGATTATAGAGAACTCAATGAGCGCATTCAGGATTTGAATACGACCTATCAATGTGATAACAACTTTATTTTTTATCTCTCTACACCTCCAAGTCTTTTTGAAGCCATAGTAAAAAATCTTACTGCAAAAGGACTCAATGATGAGCGACTAGGCTGGAAGCGATTAATTGTAGAAAAACCATTTGGCTATAGTTTAGAAACAGCAAAGTCTCTCAATGAAGGTTTGCATCGCTATTTTAAGGAGTCGCAGATTTATAGAATAGATCATTATTTAGGTAAAGAAACCGTTCAAAATATTCTTGTCACCAGATTTGCAAATAGCATTTTTGAGCCGCTGTGGAATAGAGATTATATAGATCACGTAGAAATTACAAATGCAGAGAGTGGCGGGGTAGAATCTCGTGGAGGATATTATGATAAGTCTGGAGCTTTGCGTGATATGTTTCAAAGTCATTTATTACAACTAGTTGCAATGCTAGTGATGGAGCCACCTTTAAGTGCAGATCCAGAAGAGATACGTAATGAGAAGCTTAAAGCGTTAAAATCACTACGCTTAATGACAGATCCTGAGACTATAGAGAAGAACACCATAAGAGGACAATATCTAAGTTCAAAAATTAATGGAGAGCGCGTTAACGGCTATCGAGAAGAGGAAGATGTAGATGCAGATAGTATTACAGAAACCTATGCTGCTGTAAAATTTTATGTAGATAATTGGCGATGGGCAGATGTTCCTTTTTACGTGCGCACAGCAAAGAGAATGCCTACTAAAGTAACAGAGGTTGTCATACACTTTAAGTCACCACACCATCAGATTTTTAAAAATTCAAATATTAATAAAGACAATAAGCTCATTATAAGAATACAACCAGATGAAGGTATTCTAATGAAATTTGGTGTAAAAGTACCGGGTCAAGGATTTAAAGTTGAGCGTGGAAATCTCGATTTTTACTACTCTAGTTTGGGAGACACTAATATAATGGAAGCCTATGAACGTTTACTTCTAGATGCCATGCAGGGAGATGCAACATTATATGCAAGAGCAGATGAGGTAGAGGCTGCTTGGCGATTTACAGATCCTATATTGAATTTCTGGAAGTCCAAAAAGGCTAACATTTATGGGTACTCTGCAGGAGTCTGGGGACCACAGCATGCAGATGAGCTTATAGAAGGATCAAATCAATGGCGTAATCCAGGAGCTAACTTAGCAGATGATCCTGATTATTGCGTTATTGACTGTTAAGTTTAATTTCAAACTAACCAGTATTATTTTTATAACTACATTATTTTATGAAACTACATATATCAAAAACTAAACAAGAAGTTGCTCAGGAATTTGCAGATTTTCTTATAGATCTTGCTAGTGATAAACAATCTATAACTGTAGCTCTTTCTGGCGGAAGTACCCCTAAAATAGTTTTTGATCATCTCGCGACTGAGTATAAGCATACTGATTGGTCTAAGTTCCATTTTTACTGGGGAGATGAGCGTTGTGTACCGCCAACAGATAATGATAGTAACTATAAAATGACGGTAGATTATTTATTGTCTAAAATTGAAATTCCGTCAGAAAATATTCACCGAATTTTAGGTGATAACATTCCAGAAGCAGAGGCGTTGCGTTACTCAAAAGAATTAGAGAAAAATTTGCCGCTTGAGAATGAGGTGCCTCAATTTGACCTGGTCATATTAGGTATGGGGGATGATGGTCATACGGCTTCTATATTTCCGCATGAAATGGAGTTGTGGGATGCAACGGAATTTTGTGTGGTAGCCACTCATCCAGAATCTGGACAACAGCGTATTAGTGTGACCGGAGATGTGATTAATAATGCTAAAGCGGTTGCATTTCTAGTCACAGGAGCTTCCAAGAAAGATAAAATAGATGCAATTCTGAATAGCCAAAACGATGATTTAGAGTATCCAGCAAGTTTGGTGTCTCCTCTTTCAGGAGAATTACATTGGTTTATGGATGAGGAAGCAGCACAGGGGATTTATAAATAAGTCAAATTCCTAATTCTTCATATTTGGATATGAATTATGCTTTCGCGAAAGCGTACGAAACCCAATCATAATTTTTCAATACAATATTTTTGCAATCTTAAATTTATTCAATGATAGCAGTAGATAATCTCGCCGTAGAGTTTAGTGGAGACTCCCTTTTTAGCAACGTGTCGTTTACCATTAATGAAAATGATAAAATAGCATTAATGGGTAAAAATGGCGCAGGTAAATCAACCATGATGAAAATCATTGCTGGAGCACAAAAACCTACTAGAGGTAATGTGAGAACTCCCAAGGATGCCGTAATTGCTTATTTACCACAACACCTGTTAACAGACGATGAGTGCACCGTCATGGAAGAAGCTTCAAAAGCTTTCTCACAAGTGCTTGATATGAAGACAGAGATGGATAGGCTCAATAAGGAGTTAGAAACTCGCACAGATTACGAATCTGATGCGTACATGAAAATCATCGCCCAGGTATCAGATTTAGGAGAAAAATATTATGCGATTGAGGAAGTAAATATAGAAGAAGAAGTAGAAAAGGCATTGAGGGGTTTAGGCTTTAAGAGGTCAGATTTTAATAAACCTACAAGCGAGTTTTCTGGAGGATGGCGTATGCGCATAGAGCTGGCAAAAATCTTGCTTGAAAAACCAGATCTTATTTTACTTGATGAGCCTACAAACCACGTAGATATTGAATCTGTTATTTGGCTAGAAGACTTTTTACTCAATAAAGCAAAAGCTGTAATTGTGATCTCTCACGATAAAACATTTATTGATAATATTACTAATAGAACAATTGAGGTCACGATGGGCCGTATTTATGATTACAAGGCAAACTACTCCCATTATTTAGAGTTGCGAGCAGATCGTCGTTTACATCAGATCAAAGCTTACCAAGAGCAACAAAAATTTATTGCAGATAATCAGGCTTTTATTGATCGTTTTAAAGGGACGTATTCTAAAACAAATCAAGTTTCTTCTAGAGAGCGAATGCTAGAAAAACTAGAAATCATTGAGATAGATGAGGTTGACACATCATCACTAGCTTTAAGTTTTCCTCCAGCACCAAGGTCTGGTGATTTTCCCGTAAAAGTTAAAGATCTTTCTAAAAGCTATGATGATCATGTAGTGTTTAGAAATGCAAATATGGATATCGCTCGAGGCGAAAAAGTGAGCTTCGTAGGTAGAAATGGAGAAGGAAAATCTACGATGATTAAGGCTATTCTTGGAGAGATATCAGTAGATGGCCACTGCGAGTTGGGTCATAATGTAAAAGTGGGCTATTTTGCTCAAAACCAAGCTGCGTTACTTGACCCGGAATTAACGGTTTTTCAAACAGTAGATGAAGTTGCCAAAGGAGATATGCGTACCCAAATAAAAAATATATTGGGAAGATTCATGTTTTCTGGGGATCAGATTGATAAAAAGGTAAGTGTACTTTCTGGTGGAGAGCGCACAAGGCTTGCCATGGTAAAACTTTTATTAGAACCAGTGAACCTATTAATTTTAGATGAGCCTACAAATCATCTAGATATCAAGTCAAAAGATGTTCTTAAAGAAGCTTTACAAACGTATGATGGTACATTGATATTGGTTTCTCACGATCGCGACTTCCTTCAAGGCTTGTCTAAAAAGGTTTTTGAATTTAAAGAAAAGCGAGTCATTGAACATTTTGAGACCATCGATGATTTCTTAAAACGTAACCGTATTGAAAATCTTAAGGAGATTGACCTTATAAAATAAGAGTACAGTGCTATATTAATCTAAAGCTGATTTGTATGTTTTTAAACATCTTTCTCTAGCTTCTTTATGATCCACCATTTTCTCTGGATAATCTTCTGTATCCACTTCTGGAACCCATTTTTTAATGTATTTCTTATTCTTATCAAATTTTTCTACTTGAGTCATAGGGTTAAAGATTCTGAAGTATGGAGCAGCATCTACACCAGATCCTGCGGCCCATTGCCAGTTCCCTACGTTTGAGCTCATCTCGTAATCCAATAATTTCTCTGCAAAATAAGTTTCACCCCAACGCCAGTCTATAAGTAAGTGCTTACACAAAAAACTAGCCACTAGCATACGCACTCTGTTGTGCATATATCCAGATTCGTTAAGTTGCCTCATTCCGGCGTCTACAAGCTGGTAGCCTGTTTCTCCATTTTTCCACTTTTCAAATTCATCTTCATTGTTACGCCATTCAATTCGGTCATATTTAGAGCGAAAGGCATTGTCTTTCGTTTCTGGAAAGTGATACAGAATCTGCATAAAAAATTCACGCCAGATGAGTTCACTCCAGAAAACTTCATTTTTCGTTGCAATAGCCTTACGAACCATTTTTCTTACACTCACAGTACCAAATCTCAAATGTGGTCCTAAACGAGAAGTACCATCCTCCGCAGGGAAGTTACGAGTGTCCTCATAATTTTCAATTAAGGTAGGAGTAACATCATAATCAGGAATTTCAATAGTAGATTTTTTAAATCCCAAATCGCTCAAAGTGAGATTGGGGAGTCTGCTATTTTCTATAAGATTACTTAGATCTTGAGAAGTGTAATGCATTTTTAAATCTTGGTCCTCATCAAAATGCTCTTTCCATTTATTTTTATATGGAGTATACACGATATATGGGTCTCCATCATTCTTTACTACTTCATCTTTTTCAAATATGACTTGATCTTTGAAAGTGTGAAAGTCAGTATCTTGATTTTCTAAAAGATTTTTTATCTCTTCATCCCTTTCTTTAGCATACGGTTCATAATCTCTATTTGTATAAACGGCTTGTATGTCATAATCACTTAAAAGTTCTTTGTAAATCTGTTTCGGTTTCCCATAAAACATAGCTAGAGAACTCTTATAATCATCTTGCAACTCATCCCGCATTTTCTGGAGTGTATTGAAAATAAATGTTACACGGGCATCATCTTCAGGTAGCTTATCAAGGATTTCTTTATCAAATATGAATATGGGTAAGACTGGATAATCACCACGCAATGCTTCAAGAAAACCAACATTATCATCAAGCCGAAGATCACGACGAAACCAGAAAATTGAAACTTTTTGTTTTGACATAGATTACTTTTTGATTTGATATTTATTGTTTCGCTTTCGCGAAAGCGAAATTCTACTGAACATTAAGTGTACTCATTCCCCCATCAACACCTAGAACCTGTCCAGTAATCCAGCTGCTTTCATCACTAATTAAGAAGGCAGCAATATTTGCGATATCTTTTGCATCGCCTACTCGTTTTAAAGGGTGGCGATCATCCATCATTTTTCGCTTTTTATCATTATTTAAAAGTCGACTGGCTAGTGAAGTGTCAGTAAGAGATGGTGCAATTACATTCACTCTAAATTTTGGAGCATACTCTGCAGCTAGTGCTTTTGCAAATCCTTCTATGGCACCTTTTGCAGCAGCAACACTTGTATGAAATGGCATTCCCACTTTCACAGCTACCGTACTAAAGAATACGAGGCTTGCCTGCTCAGAGTTTTTAAGATGATCTAATACTTGATGCACGACCTTTATCATACTTAAAAAATTGAGTTCTAGATCTTCTCTAAAAATTTCTGTACTCAAACTTTTAAAAGGTTTAAGGTTTATTGTTCCTGGGCAAAATATAAATCCATCAATGCGTTCTGGTAATTCAGACATATCTAGCTCATCTTTTTCTGTGTCAAATTGAAGATGATTTACATCAAGATTACCGAGGTTTTCTTTAGTACGAGATGCAACATACACAGTATGTTTAGAATGTAGTTTATTGGCAATTTCAAATCCTATCCCATGGCTTCCTCCTATCAAAAGTATATTCTTTCTCATAAGTTTTTTTATTAGTTGAGTATGTCCTGTTTTAGTGTTGTAGAGTCTTGTTTTGGTAGCTGGTAGATTCCAAACTTTTTTTCTAAAGCCGTCTTTCGATATGAAAAAATCTCATCTAATTTTGGTTTTACAAGGTATGGATGTGCAATTCTGCCTAAAAATCCAGCGGGCAACTTGTAATCTACTATATCTTCCATTTCTACACCACCAGGTATTTCTTTTATAAAGTGTTTGTGGTGCCACATAGCGTAGGGGCCATATTTTTGCTCATCAACAAAATATTCTCCTTCTTTTACACTAATAATTTCTGTGACCCATTTTAATTTAAAATTAGCAAGAGGGGTAACGGTATATTGGATTAATTGCCCTGCATACACAGGTCTATCTGCTCCAGAAATGATATTGAAATTCATATAATCTGGAGTAATGGTTGCAAGGTTACGGGCATTAGATAAGAATTCCCAGGCTTCATCTAAAGTTATTGGAAGGTTCTGCTTGGAATGTATTTGGTAAATTTTCATATCACTGTTTATCTAGCTAAAATACAATGATAATGTTTAATAAAATAGAGGCATAAGTTAAACAAAAGACAAAATATGATTTACTTTTCTAGAAAATTATAAGATTTTTTGAGACATCATTTGATCAAAAGTATTTGATTGCTATAACTTTATAAGTGGCATGTAAGTCTTCATTGTTTTAACACTGGCCATCGCAGCATTGTTCATCTTTTACGAGTTTGCAACTAATTACTGCTAGAATAGCACCTATAAATGGCGCTGTCAGGTAGATCCATATCGGCTCCCATTTTCCAGAGAAAATAGCTGGACCTAAGGATCTGGCAGGATTCATAGAAGCATTTGTCATAGGACCTGCAAACATAGCTTCTAGTAATACAATACCACCAATAGCTATACCTGCGATAATACCAATTTCTTTAGCACCAGTCGATACGTTTATAATTACAAGCATAAGAAAAAATGCAAGAAGGATTTCTAGAATAAAGGCTCTGAAATAATCAAAAGAAGGCACTGTACTACCTAAAAACTCACTTTCAGGAAAAAGAAACCATAAAAAAGCTCCGGCTATTGTGGCTCCTACTAGTTGTGCCAAGACATATTTTGGTACTTCTCTCCAAGAAAATTTTTTTGCGTAAGCAAAAGCAACTGTTACTGCGGGGTTGAGGTGAGCACCAGAAATGTCTCCAAATGCGTATATCATACCCATCACTATAAGACCCCAAGTAATCGCGATACCAGGGTGTGTTACAGATCCCGCGGTAATTTCATTAACGCTCATGGCTGCGCAACCACAAAAAACCATTGAAAATGTACCTATAAGCTCGGCGATATAGCGTTTCATATTTGATAGTTTTAAGCAAAGATACGCCTCTGTATATTAAGGTTTAGTTAACAATTAGCTATTAAGAGTGACGTATTTTTGTTGGTATGGATGTTTTAGCGAAAGCATAAAACATCTTTTAACCATTAAAAATAAATATTATGAAAAAATTCTTATTAGTAGCTTTCTTAGGTGTTTTTACCTTGACTGTGACTTCACAAATTGAAACGCCAGCTCCTAGTCCAGCAGCCAAAATAATGCAGAAAGTAGGTCTTACTGACGTGACAGTAGAATATTCACGTCCAGCAATGAGAGATCGTACTATTATGGGAGACCTCGTTCCTTATGGAGCAATGTGGCGTACAGGTGCAAATGCAAATACAACAATAGAATTTTCAACCCCTGTAACTATTGGAGGCAAAGAAATAAAATCTGGTAAATATGCGATCTATACTAAGCCTATGGAAAATGAATGGGAAGTATATTTATACACAGACACTAATAATTGGGGAACTCCAGCAAAATGGGATGATAGTAAAGTAGCTGTTGTAACTAAGGCAAAAGTACAAATGACTAATATACCGGCCGAATCTTTTACGGTAGGAGTAGACCATTTATCTAATGATGGAGCACATTTAACAATGCAATGGGACAAAACGTATGTAGCTGTGCCTTTTGAAGTACCTGCTAATCAAACAGTTCTTGCGAGTATAGATAGAGTGTTGTCTGGGCCAAGTATGGGAGATTATTATAACGCAGCGGTTTACCTTTCAAGCACTGATCAAGATCTTGAGAGAGCTAGCAAGTATATGGAGAAAGCAATGTCTATGAATAAAGAACCTAAGTTTTGGCAATTGCGTCAGCAGTCTTTATTACTTGCAAAAGCAGGAGATAAAAAAGGAGCTATAAAAGCTGCACAAGCTTCCTTAGCAGGAGCTAAAAAAGCAGGGAACATGGATTACATAAAAATGAATAACGACTCTCTTAAAGAGTGGGGAGCTATGTAATAATTTCCATTTCTAAAGTTTTGAAAGCCTTCAGCAATGAGGGCTTTTTTATTTATTAAAATCGAATATAATCACTCAAATGGTTTAAAGCTTCACTTTAAAACTCCTTCCTAACTTCGTATCTTTGTCTAACTTTTAAAAAGAAAATATGAGTTCATATGATGTAGCCGTGATAGGCTCTGGTCCTGGTGGATATGTAGCAGCAATACGTTGTGCACAACTAGGAATGAAAACTGCCATAATAGAAAAATATAGTACACTAGGAGGAACCTGTCTCAATGTGGGATGTATTCCGTCTAAAGCTTTACTGGATTCTTCACACCATTATGAAGATGCCATAAAACATTTTGATGAGCATGGTATTGAGCTAGGAGATGTGAAATTTTCTTTAGAGAAAATGATTGCTCGCAAACAAAGCGTAGTAGATCAAACGACAAAGGGAATTGAATATCTTATGGACAAAAATAAGATTGATGTTTATCAAGGTATGGGTTCTTTTAAAGATGCTACTCATATTCTAGTGAAAGGCGAAAAAGAAACAACTTTAGAGGCAAAAAATATCATTATAGCTACTGGATCTAAACCGAGTACGCTTCCATTTATAACAATCGATAAAGAACGTATTATTACGTCTACAGAAGCTCTTAAACTTCCAGAGGTACCTAAACATCTTATTGTAATAGGTGGAGGAGTAATAGGTCTAGAATTAGGGCAGGTATACAAAAGATTAGGAGCAGAGGTAACGGTTGTGGAATACATGGATCGTATTATCCCAACAATGGATGGTGCGCAAAGTAAGGAAATGCTTAAAGTATTCAAGAAGCAAAAAATGAAATTTGCGCTTTCTCACGGTGTGACTGCCGTTGAGCGTGATGGTGATGAGGTTACTGTGAAGGCAACTGATAAGAAAGGAAAAAAAGTTGAGTTTAAGGGTGATTACGTACTCGTATCTGTAGGGCGTCGTGCGTATACAGACGGACTTAACCTAGATGCAGTAGGTATCAAAACAGATGATCGTGGTCGTGTAGAGGTAGATGAACATTTAAAAACAAATGTTTCAAATATTTATGCCATAGGTGATGTTGTGAAAGGAGCCATGCTTGCGCATAAGGCAGAAGAAGAGGGGGTTGTAGTTGCAGAGCAACTTGCAGGTCAAAAACCACATATAGATTATAATTTAATCCCAGGCGTAGTTTATACATGGCCAGAAGTAGCCTCTGTAGGTAAAACGGAAGAGGAGCTTAAGAACGCTGGCGTTGAGTACAAGTCAGGCCAATTCCCAATGCGTGCTTTGGGACGTAGTCGTGCTAGTGGAGATACAGATGGATTTGTAAAAATTCTAGCAGATAAAACTACAGACGAAGTATTAGGTGTTCATATGGTAGGAGCTCGTGTTGCAGATTTAATTGCAGAGGGAGTAACAGCTATGGAGTTTAGAGCAAGTGCAGAGGATATGGCTCGTATGAGTCATGCGCACCCTACTTATGCAGAAGCTGTTAAAGAAGCCGCACTTGCAGCTACTGATGATAGAGCCTTACATATTTAATTGATTTACGCTTTCGCGAAACCAATAACTAAAAGAGCTCCTTTCAACGAAAGGAGCTCTTTTCTGTTTAAATCAATATTGAAGAGAGATATACGTAGGCTAGACCTATGATGATTGCACTTCCAAAGCTCAACATGGTGCCAATTAAAACATACTCTGTGAGCTTGCGATCCTTTGCTTTTGAAAGATCACCAAAGCGAAACACAGATTTTGCCGTTATAAGTAGTCCAATAGCTTCCCATTGATTCAGTACTATAAATCCAAATACAAATAGACGTTCTAATATTCCAATATACAAGCCAGCTTGGCTAAGGGAATGTTTTAAATCATTTTCCTCAAGAGACCATCTGCTCATTAAGATTTTCATTATCACACCACTCACCGAGGTTAAGCATACAATAGCTAGTATGAATAGTAGGACATCATTTCTATAAACTATACTCATGTCAAAAGAGACTGACCTATAATAGACTAAGACAATCCAGATCATAATGAGGTGTGCCACTTGATCAAGTATAAATAGTAAGCGATCCTTTTTCTTAGAGTACAGACTAAGCTTTGCAAGATCAATCAAATAGTGAGTTGTGGAAATAAATAAATACAACGGCCAGTAGCTTATGTCAAATTGAAAAATGACTAATAAGGCCAAGGTATGTACAGCAATATGCGCATACAAGAACGGAGATTTGTATGTTTTTTTTCTTTTATTCTTCACCCATTTTTCGGGTTGTAATACAAAGTCTCCTATACAATGCGCAAGTAATAACTTAATTAATATAATCATTGTTTAGGTATTAACTGTTTATAATAGTGCTGTATGGCAATTATTTCTTCATAACCACTCCTAGACAGCGTTTCACTCACAGTGCTCTGAGATTTGTTGAGAAGCTGGGCAATTTCTTTTTGTTGTCTATCTGGGTGTTCAATGTATGTTTGGATTAGCTGAGCTACAGAAGGTGTCCAGTTATTTGCCACTAGCATTGCAAGATCTATCATTATGTGAATTGCTTGTAACTCTTGTGTATTATTTGATGTGATAGCCAATGTTTGTTTCTTAAGATTTTCAAAACCTTCACCAGAATGTAAAAATGCGCTGCCATTAGATTCTGTAATTCGTTTTGCTGCGTGATCAATAGTCCCTAAACCTATGGAAATTCGTACATCGATACTTCTGAATTTTTTTATAGTTGCTTTAATGTGTAAGGCTGCTATGAATCCATCAGAGGCAGGGAGCATCAATTGAAAGCTATCTCCGCGGTATATTTCCCAATTTTCAGGGGTAGGTCCATATCGTTCTAAGGTAGATTTTAATTCTGGCATCCAGTTAGTTACTTTTTCCTCACGAGAGTTAATAATGTCACCAGTAAGAACGGCTACTAATTTTTTCATAGCACAAATATATCGTATTTGAAGACGATATGCAAGTATTTCGTATTTAGAGACGATATATTCCTATTTCGTCTTAAAAGACGATATGTGGTGAAATCGTTTACAAGTGCGATATGATAAGAGGGGATGGTTGAAATACCGCTTTCGCGAAAGCGTAACCACATCTATTTTCATTTTATTTGAAACTCACAATATCCAATAATAAACGACTCAATTGTTATTTTTGTAAGATTCAAACTATACATATGTGGTACCGTAAAGCCCTTAAGACATCAATAATATTCTTGTATCTTATCATTATTGCAGGTGCTGTTGTGAGAATGACTGGTAGTGGTATGGGGTGTCCAGATTGGCCACAATGTTTTGGCTATCTAATACCCCCTACAGAGGAGTCAGAAATACAATGGAAACCAAATCATGCCTATGAAGAAGGCCAAGTAATTATACGACAAGAATCTTTACGAATTGCCCCTTCTGATTTTACGACAAAAGACGAGTTTAATGAGGGAAACTGGGAAATATATGAAAAGCATGATTATGCAGTTTTTAATGTATGGCATACTTGGATAGAATATATTAATCGTGTTGTTACTGCCATTGCTGGTATACCTATGCTGTTGATGGTCGTTTTAGCATTTAGCTACTGGAACAGGAAATCTCTTTATATTTTTGGATCATTTTTGGTCTTGCCTCTAATGCTTTTTCAAGCATGGCTTGGGAAGCAAGTGGTAGATTCTAACTTACTTCCTGTAAAAATTACCATACACATGATTGCGGCACTGTTTATCGTTGCTTTATTGCTTTGGTTGTGGCACGCCTCTCAACAAAGAGAAAATCTCCTTACTCAAAAAAAATACAATTCACTCTTTAGTAGTCTCATACTAGTAGCAAGTTTATTAACGCTGGTGCAAATAGCGTTAGGGACACAAGTGCGGCAATATGTGGATGAACGTGTCGCAGAGGTGGGGTATGATGCAAAAAGTCTTTGGTTAGATCCTGCTACATCTTGGTTTTATATACATAGATCTTTTTCTATTCTTGTAACAGTACTTAATATTTATCTCTTCTGGCAAAATAGATCAGTTAGATTGGGGCACACTAAACTGATGAACTGGACATTAGTTTTGATAAGCTTAGAGGTAATTACGGGGATTGCTATGTACTATTTTGATTTTCCCTTTGGTACACAACCGTTACATTTAGTTCTAGCATCATTACTTTTTGGGGTTCAGTTTTATATATTGTTAGAAAGTTTCAAAAAAAGGGAGGTTTCCATAAAGGCAACTTTATAAGAAAGCAAGTATCTTTGCACTCCTTAAACTTAACTGTATGATTTACCGTTTTAGAGCGATTCTAGACACAGAAGAAGACGTTTATCGTGACTTAGAGATAGAAGCGACAGCTACTCTTGAAGATTTACATAATAGCATTAACCAGTCTTTTGGTTTTGATGGGGCAGAGGTTGCTGCATTTTATTTAAGTGACGATACCTGGATGCAAGGAGAGGAGTTTGCCCAGTTTGATATGGGTGAAGGCGAGGGTTCCCTAAGAATAATGAATGAAACGACACTAGATAGTATTTTAGATGAAAAGCAAACACGACTTTTATATGTGTATGATTTCTTAAATATGTGGCGCTTTTTAGTAGAGCTTGCAGAAATTGCAGAGCCAGAGGATGGTGTTACTTATCCTAATTTGATGTATGTGCATGGTCAGATCCCAGATCAGGCACCTCATTTTGAAATGGAAGCTCAAGAAAAAGATGAAGATGAAGATGATGAGTTTAATGATGATTATGATGTTGACGATTTTGACGATCTCAATTTTGATGAGAATTGGAACTAATACATAACATTCATACGCTTAGTATTATTATATGAGTGTACGTAAATAAAATCCTGAAATTTTTAGTAAGAAACTCTTCTTTAATGAATGCATTGAAAAGCTTATTTATCAAAGAATATAATCTTTAAATAAACCCTATGATTAATTTATATAGCGCGCAAATTGAGTCACTATCCATACATAGGGTAGGTAATAAAGGCAAGGCAGAAGGGTTATTTGTATCTCAAGATCCTTACCCTCTAAGTGATGAGTTAACGCCATTAGTAAAGGAGTTTTTCTTTAAGCCTTTTAGAGAGAAAGAAGAGAATTATTATAAATTTTTCCATGAAGAAGATATTACTTTTAATGAGCTGTTTAGCTTAGCACAAAAAGTTTTTGAGAACCCTAGTGCAACGCATTTATTATCTGAAGAGATTGCAAAACATCTTTACGCTCAGAGTGATCATCCACACATCAAAGCAGGAGAGTTATATATCGTTCATTTAGAAGGAGTGCAGATAGATAATATCAAAACAGATGCATTAGGTATTTTTAAAAGCGAATTAAAACAAGACTTTTTGAAATTTCGCGAAAGCGGAACGAACCTTCAAATGATACTTGAACAAGGTATTAATCTCAACAAATTAGACAAAGGGTGCCTAATTTTTAATCATAAAGCAGAGGAAGGATATAAGGTGTTGTCTGTAGATTCTAATAGATATGATACTAAATACTGGCTGGAAAACTTCCTTGGTGTAGAAGCTTTTGAGGACGATAATTTTTATACTAAAAAATATCTCAAGTTTTGTCAAGACTTTGCAAAAGATGTAGTGCTACCTGCAGAGGATAAAAAGGAAGAGGTGTTATTTATGAATAGAGCGGTAAATCATTTTGCAAAAAATGACAAATTTGAAGAGACTGCTTTTATGAATGAAGTAATAGACAATCCAGCGTTGGTGCCAGAATTCCGAAACTATAAAATGGAGCAATCTCCAAAATATAAAATTGAAGATCTAACTAACTTTCCTATCAGTAACTCTGCAGTAAGTACACAGCGTAAAAAAATTAAGAATGTTATTAATTTAGATACAAACATTCAGATTAAAATGGATTTTATAAATCCAGAGAGTGCACAAAAATTTGTAGAGAAGGGCTGGGATGAAGAGAAGCAAATGTATTATTACTTAGTCTATTTTAATAAAGAAGAAAAATAATTAAAAGAGGCTGGAAATACTTTCAGCCTCTTTTAATGTGTTCCATCAACTATACGCTTAACGCTCACATCTTCATAATTTCTTTTTACAAACTCAAGCGCAGCTCTTAAGACAGCTCCCATGTTTGCAGCACGTTTAAATTTAATGTCAGAAGTGAATTCAAATATATCTGCACGTAGTTGTCTTACATTTTGGCGCGAAGAGATAGGATCTGTACTCATCACTCTCAGTAATCGGGTTAATCTTTTTTTACCATTTAAAATTCTTTTAGCAAGTAAGGCTCTTTCCTCGTTACGATACTGTTCAATAGAGCGATTATCTAACCTTTTTGCTACCAGTCTTACATACTTAATATTCTCTTTAAAAATAGCTGGTTGGTATACTTTAAAGTTCCCTTCATAACACTGTTGATCAAAGTCAATAGCTCTAATTTTATACCGTACATGATCAAAATCATGCGTAGGTATAACTACAAAATTATAAGAACGCATATCACCTAAAAGAGTGATCATACAGCGCTCATTAAATTTTACAAACTCTTTTGCAATCTGAGCTAGTCCTAAATCATCACAATGTTGCAGATGATTATTTATAAATTCATCGCCTGGTATCCCCGCAATATGCTCTTCTATGAGGGTATTTTCAAAAACTAAGAAATTGATCCTGTTTGGAGAAAGAATATGCTCAAGTTCTAGTCCATATATACGGCTTGCATCTGCCTGTTTTACGTAGAAATAGACGTAGTTGTTGTTATATACATTCATTATTTTAATCCGGAAAGGTTTTGAATTTCCGAACGTACAAAAGTCAATGGCGTCTATTTTTAGATAGTCAAAAACATTCTCATTACCATCAGAGTGGAGTTGAGTGTATATGCGTTTGAGATTATACTCAATCTCATCTTGTTCGAATTCTGGATAATAAACACGTATCCACAGCGTATCATTTTCGTGTTTGTCGTATACGGTAATTCCTCCTGTAAATCTTAGTAAATCTTGGTAAGAAATTGAAACTTGTGTTTTACGGGCAAATGTCTTTAAATAGGCATCGAGCTTCTCCCTGACGGGATAAGACGGCTTTTTCTTTGACATTAATTTATCATCCATGGAGCGTATTTCTTTTGGTAAAGATACTAAAGGCTTGTAACAAAAAGTAAACTACACCGTCTTGTTAATAACTAGCAACCTAAAACTATTTCACATTTGGAAACGATATTAACAATCAATAACCTGACTAAGCATTTTGGTCTTGTAAAAGCTGTAAGTGATCTTTCATTTACTATAGAAAAGGGAAATGTCTATGGCATTTTAGGACCTAATGGTAGTGGTAAGTCTACAACACTAGGGATGGTGCTTAATGTGGTAAATCCAACTTCAGGAAATTTCCATTGGTTTGACGGAAAAGGAACCACACACGAAGCTCTCAAGAAAGTAGGAGCGATCATAGAACGACCAAACTTTTACCCTTATATGACTGCAGAGCAAAACCTTGCTTTAGTTTGTAAAATAAAAGGAGTGTCTTCAGATAAGATTTCAGAAAAGCTAGAAGTCGTTGGGTTATTAGATCGTATGCATAGCAAATTTAGCACCTATTCATTAGGAATGAAGCAGCGCTTAGCGATAGCTTCTGCACTTCTTAACGATCCAGAGATATTAATCCTTGATGAACCTACAAATGGTTTAGATCCTCAGGGAATTCACCAAATAAGGCAGATAATAAAAAAAATTGCAGCAGGAGGTACTACAATTTTACTAGCATCTCACTTGCTTGACGAAGTAGAAAAAGTATGTACACATGTTGTTATTTTACGTAAAGGAGTAAAGCTGTATTCAGGTAGGGTAGATGCAATGAATGCTAGTAACGGTTTCTTTGAATTGCGAGCAGATAATCTAGAATTGCTTAAATCTTATTTAGAGGACCATTCTGACTTTGGCGAAGTTAAATTAGAAGGAGATCTCTTGACTGGATTTCTAGCAAACCCGCTTGAAGCGAAAACATTAAACTCGCAATTACATCGAGAGGGGATTACTCTGACACACCTAGTCAAACGAAAAGAAAGTCTTGAAGAACAATTCTTAGAATTAACTAAAAACTAAAAAACCAAATGTTACGATTACTAACCATAGAATATCATAAGCTTAAGCATAGTAGGACCTCAAAAGTCTTAATTATAGGATACTTTATATTACTCTCTGCTATAGCATTATTAGCTTCAATAAAGTTTAATATATTCGGTGCAGAGTTTAGACTTGCAGATCAAGGAATTTTTAATTTTCCATATATCTGGCACTTTAATACCTTTATGGCAGCCATACTCAAGTTTTTTCTTGCAGTGGTGATTGTCTCCATGACTGCAAATGAATATAGTAATAGAACACTTAAACAAAATTTAATAGATGGTCTCAGTAAAAAGGAGTTTATACTATCAAAGTTTGTTACCGTAATAGTTTTTTCTGCCATATCTACTATATTCATTTTCATACTCAATTTAATTTTAGGATTTTCATTCTCAGATTTTAATGAAGCATCTATCGTTTTTACTGGATTGGAATTTCTTTTTGGATTCTTTTTAAAATTAGTTGCTTTCTTCTCCTTCTGTTTGTTCTTAGGGATACTCATCAAGCGTTCTGCTTTCGCACTTGGATTTCTGCTTTTTTGGTGGATTTTTGAATGGATAATTTGGCTTGGAACTGCATACGTGTCTACAAAAGAAATTGCTTGGCAGGTATGGGATTTCCTTCCGCTGGGTTCTATGTGGAATTTAATAAATGAACCATTCACGAGGTTAGAGATTGTTCAAACTGCAGCAACCCAGTTGCAAACAGAAATGGTGATGGACTATGGCGTGGAGTGGTATGAGATAGCCATCGTTTGTGTATGGATATTCATATTCATATATAGCAGTTTTGCATTACTTAAAAAGAGAGATTTATAATTGTATTCGCTTTCGCGAAAGCGAATATATTGTTACAAAAAGACGTGATCTATTGGATTACGTCTTTTTTTTGATTGCTAAGTCATTGTAAGACACCTTCAATCCTAAAAAAAGAAGTATTTTCGCGCAGATAACGTTATGACATTTAAAGACCTCAACCTCAACAAATTTCTTTGGAACGCCCTCGATGATATGGGCTTCACAACCCCTACACCTATTCAGCAGGATGCACTTGCGCCAGTGATGTCTGGTAATGATGTGGTAGGAATAGCTCAAACAGGTACGGGTAAGACCTTTGCCTATTTATTACCCATCTTACGTACGTTGCCATATTCAAGGCAAGAAAATCCAAGAGTTTTAATTTTAGTGCCCACTCGTGAACTTGTTTTACAAGTTGTAAGTGAACTCGAAAAACTTTCTAAATATATAGATGTTCGTATTGCAGGGGTGTATGGAGGTGCAAATATCAATACTCAAAAAGCTCTAATTGCCGAGGGCCAAGATATCGTGGTTGCTACTCCTGGTCGTTTATATGACTTAGCTGTGAGTAGAGTGCTACAACTTAAATCTATTCAAAAAGTAGTTATTGATGAGGTAGATGTGATGCTAGACTTAGGTTTTCGCCCACAATTGATGAATATTTTTGATATTTTGCCAGTACGTAGGCAGCATATAATGTTTAGTGCTACGATGACAGAAGATGTAGATGAACTTATTAAAGATTATTTTAGTAATCCGAAATTTATTAAGGTTGCACGTAGCGGTACACCCTTAAAGAATATTACTCAAGTGAGTTATAAGATGCCTAACTTTTATACAAAAGTTAATTTCTTATTAGATGAGCTTGTTTCAACTAAAAAATACCCTAAAGTGCTTTTGTTTGTACGCGATAAGCGTATGGCAGATAGACTTTACCTAAAGCTCGAAGAGGCTTTCCCAGGTCAGGTAGACTTGATACACTCAAACAAGACTCAAAACTACCGTATAAACAGTATCAATTCCTTCTCAGAAGGTAAAGTACGGATGATGGTTGCTACAGATGTGATGGCTCGTGGACTAGATATTGACGATATTACTCACGTTATAAATGTTGACACACCACGCTTTCCAGAAAATTATTTACATAGAATAGGTCGTACGGGTAGGGCGCAAAGAGAAGGTATCTCTATTGTTTTTTCTACTCCAGAAGAAGAGAAGTTTTTAGAAGAGATTGAACTGCTTATGGGAATTAAGGTTCCTGAAAAGGCATTGCCAGAAGATCTCGAAATTTCAAAGGAGCTTACACCAGAAGAGCGCCCAGAGGCAAAGGAAATTTTTAACCCACATAAGTGGAATAAGAATGACGAAGATGCTCCAGGACCTGCTTTTCATGAGAAAAGTGAGAAGAATAGTAAGATGAACCTAGGAGGTTCATATAGACGTGAGATTGCCAAAAAATATAAAAAGCCTAAAACAAAAGGTGATAAAAATTACAATAAAAGAAATAAAAGAAAATAATGTTTAAAAAGTCGCTACAACTTTTAGTCATTATTTCTTTTTTGTGTTTCCAGCAATCTTGTTGGGATGGCAGTGATTCTAACATACAGCCATATGTGAGACCTTTAGAAATTGTAAAATTATCAGAGAATGATTTTCTACATGTTTCGTATCTCAAAGATGGTAAGGGAGGCTATATTCCTTGCAATGGCTTCTTTAGAAAAGAAGGAAGTGAAGTCTTTGTATTTGACACACCTCTTAATGATTCTATTTCAGAGCAACTTATAGCCTATATTACAAGAGATTTGAAATCTGAGATCAAAGCGGTAATGGTGAGCCATTCTCATAATGATGCAGCCGGGGGAATAAACGCTTTTGTCAAAGCTAATATTCCAACATATGCGTCATTAAAAACCACTCAACTGCTGGCCAAAGATTCTATCTTTTTGAGTCATTCATTTGAGATGGTAGATAGTCTTTTTTTAGGTACTAATAAAATTTCTATGTTTTACCCAGGGGCTGGACATACGAATGACAATGCTGTCGCCTATATTGAAAATGATCATATTTTATTGGGTGGATGTTTAATTAAACCAGTAGATGGTTCTAAGGGGAATCTAGCAGATGCATCTATAGCAGAATGGTCGAATACAATAAGAAAGGTTAAAGAAACCTACCCTAACACGCGACTTATAATTCCAGGACATGGTAGAAGAGGAGGTGAAGAATTGTTGGATTACACAATAAGATTGTTTGAAGATAATTTTGCTAAAGTTTCAAAGAGCTTGTTGTATTAATATAGATAATCCATACTCAATCTATATTGTGAGTCTACTTTCTTAGATTTTAATATTTGAGTATCTTCATCATAATTAACATGACTTTTATCTTTTTAAAATAAACTATGGAGGACAATAAAAAAATGGCTGGTAAGGAGCCAATAGCTTGCGAAGTTGTTGCAGGAAAGAAATATTCTTGGTGTACTTGCGGTCACTCAGAAAACCAACCCTACTGTGACGGAGGTCACAAAGCAGCAGAGAGTACTCCAAGCCTTAGGTTTGAAGCAGAACAAACTGGAACTGTTTATTTGTGTACATGTAAGATGACGATGAATCCACCGTATTGCGATGGTACACACAAAACTTGCTAAATATTATTTTAGCAACATATTTGGAATAAAAATCCCGAAATCTCTCAATGAATTTTCGGGATTTTTATTTCGAATTTAATTTTATAAAAAAAATAAGACTCAGGATTTTTTTAAGCCCATTTCATTTGCTTTTTCAAGCATATATGCTATTGCAGCTTCTTTGTCATTAGGGATCTCACCTTCAAGAATTGCTTCTTTAATTGCTTCTTTCAAAGTCCCAATCTCACGTGAAGGTTTTAAATTGAAACGTTCCATAATTTCTTTTCCAGAGACAGGCGGCTGAAAGTTACGTATATGGTCACGTTCTTCTACCTCTTTCATCTTCTCACGTACAATTTGAAAATTGTTGTGGTATTTCTTGAATTTCCGAGGATTCTTAGTCGTTATATCTGCTTCACATAAAGTCATTAAATCTTCTATGTGGTCGCCAGCATCAAAAATTAATCGACGCACAGCACTATCTGTCACATGGTCTTCTGAGATAATAATAGGTCTAGAGCTCATCAAAACAAGTTTTTGAACTAACTTCATTTTATCATTTAAGGGCATCTTAAGACGCTTAAATAGTTTGTAAACCATTTTTGAGCCTACAAATTCGTGACCATGAAACGTCCACCCCACTTTTTTTGAAAAACGTTTAGTAGGCGCTTTCCCTATATCGTGTAACAGGGCTGCCCATCGTAACCATAAATCATCGGTATGTTTTGAAATGTTGTCTACTACTTCAAGTGTATGATAAAAGTTGTCTTTGTGTTTTTGGCCCTCTTTTTCATCGATTCCCTTGAGTGCAGTAAGTTCTGGAAGTATATGCTGGAGAATTCTAGTTTTTTCTAATAACAAAAATCCTTTTGACGGGACATCGCTCAGCATGATTTTATGAAGCTCGTCTACTATACGTTCGTTAGTAATAATTTTTATACGATCTGCATTGCGAGTTATAGATTCTATGGAGCTGCGCTCTATCATAAAATCTAGCTGGGTAGCAAATCTTATTGCACGCATCATCCGTAAGGGGTCGTCGCTGTAAGTAATATCTGGATCAAGAGGAGTCCTTATAATTTTACGCTCAAGGTCGCTTAGTCCATTAAAGGGATCTATTAGCTCTCCATATCCATCACTATTTAACTTTATCGCAAGCGCGTTTATAGTAAAATCCCTACGATTTTGATCGTCTTCTAGCGTTCCATCTTCTACAATAGGATTACGGCTGTCTTGTGCATAAGATTCTTTACGAGCTCCTACAAATTCTACATCAATGTCATTAGATTTGAGCATCGCAGTACCGTAAGTCTTAAAGACTTGTATCTTTGGTTTACTTGGTAATAAATCTGAAACTTTTCTTGCTAGTTTAATACCACTTCCAATGGCAACAATATCAATATCCTTCTCTTTTCCGCGTTTTAAGAGGAAATCTCTCACAAAGCCCCCTATTACGTAAGATTCTAGAGATAAATCATCTGCTGCCTTAGTAATTGTATTAAATATTGAATTGGAAAGTGCTTTTTTTAAATTCATTGGTACTAATAAAATGTCTTGTAATAATTTTTAGCCAGTGCTAGATATTAAATCATTACAAATGATCTTTAGAGGATTGTCTTTCAAAATTTAAGTTCCCGCTTTCGCGAAAGCTTTATTTGCGTATGACACTTACCTTTCCATCTTCGGTAAGTTTTATAATTGCGCTAGGCTTAGAGGATTTTCTTTTTTGATCAATAGATACGATATAATCTACGCCGTCCTTAATTTCTTGTGAAATCTCACTGAATGACATAGGTGTAGGTTGCCCACTAACGTTTGCACTAGTAGAAACGATGGGTTTCCTAAATTTTTTCAATAAAAAATTGCAAAATTTATTACGACAAACACGAAATGCAGTACTATTATCTGGCGCAATAACATTTGTAGCGATGCGTATTGGGTCGTCATAGATTACTGTAGTCGGTTTATCAGCATATTTTAAGATGTCATATGCCACTTCAGGTATGTTTTCTATATATTGATTAAGCATTTTAAAATCACTTACAAGACAAATGAGGGACTGTGCTTCTGCACGTTTTTTTAATGCATATACTTTATCAATGGCATCAGGATTTGTTGCGTCACATCCTATACCCCAAACAGTGTCTGTAGGGTATAATATCAAACCTCCTCTTTTTAAAACAGCTAGTGCCTTGTCGTGATCTTCTTTCATAATGCTGCAAAAATAAATAGAAAAGTAGTGTTTACTCACGTTTTGACAATGTAATTGCAATCACAACGCTTTTCAGGATATTTAAATAGAAGATTCCAAAGAATTATTTATCAATATTCTTGTAGCTTTGCCATTGTGAAAACGGTATTTTCAAAAACATTTGCGGGAGATAAAACGGCTATTGAAAAGTGCATTATAAACTTTGATACTAGCGGCAAAAAGTTTGATGAACGCAAGCGTAACTCTCTTAAACTTTTTGATCTAGGGAACGTTACCATAAACGTAAAATCATTTAAAGTACCTAACCTTGTTAATCGTGTTGCTTATAAATCTTTTAGAGATTCAAAAGCACGCCGTTCTTTTGAATATGCCCATATTCTTTTAGAAAGAGGTGTTTTAACTCCACAACCTATAGCCTATTTTGAGGAGGAAGGCCTTCTCTTTGGGAAGAGTTACTATGTAAGTAATCACCTAAGTTATGATCTTACCTATAGAGATTTGTGTAAAGAATCACCCTATTTAGGTAATGAGAAGATTTTAAAAGCATTTACGGCCTTTACGTATGAATTACATCAAAAGGAAATTAACTTCCTTGATCATTCGTTAGGCAATACGCTTATTGTCATAAAGGATGAAGGCTATGATTTTTATTTGGTAGATTTAAATCGAATGAAATTTGGTCCAATGGACTTTAAAGCTCGCATGCGCAATTTTGCTAGATTATCACCTCGAGAAGAAGATATCATCATCATGGCTAGAGAGTATGCAGTATTAAGTGGTCATTCTTTTGATGAAGTGTTTGAGGCTATGTTTCAAGAAATAGCAGACTTCCAGGAAGCTTTCTACAAAAAGAAGCTTGTAAAGAAGCGACTTAAATTTTGGAAAAAGTAGATTTTTTACGCTTTCGCGAAAGCGAAATGGTGCTATTCACCTCTAAAACCCATAATATCCATTAATTAGTGATACCTTCGCCGGCTTAAAGGAGTGGCTACATATAGGTCATTTCACAAAACCTATTTATGTCATTTAAAAAATTAGGGCTATCTGATGCCCTGCTCAAAGCTGTGAGCGAAAAAGGCTATACAACGCCTTCACCTATTCAAGAAAAAGCAATACCACAAGTTTTAAAAGGAAGAGATGTACTAGCAAGTGCACAAACAGGAACTGGTAAAACCGCAGGTTTTACACTTCCCATGTTACAGATAATTACCGAAAATCCACATCGTGGTAAACGTAAAATAAGAGCATTAGTACTCACACCTACGCGTGAACTGGCCGCTCAAATTTATGATAATGTAAGAGAGTATAGTAAATACCTAGATGTGAAGTCTACGGTAATTTTTGGTGGAGTCAATCAAAATCCGCAGGTGCGTACCATACGTCAAGGAATTGATATTCTGGTTGCTACACCAGGTCGTTTACTCGATCTAGAAAATCAGGGACTTTTAAGTTTATCAAACATTGAGTTTTTAGTGCTTGATGAAGCAGATAGAATGCTTGATATGGGCTTTATTCATGATATCAAAAAAGTATTGAAACTTATTCCTGAAAAAAGACAGAATCTTTTATTTAGCGCAACATTTTCTAAAGAAATTAAATCTCTGGCAAATAACTTTTTAACCAATCCAATTTTGGTAGAAGCCACTCCAGAAAATACAACGGCAGAAAAAGTAGAGCAGAAAACATACAGAGTTGACAAGTCTCGTAAAACGGAATTGATTACCAAATTCATTAAGGATGGTAATTGGGATCAAGTTCTTGTTTTTACAAGAACTAAGCACGGTGCTAATAGATTAAGTCAAAAATTAGACAAAGCGGGCATAACCTCTGCTGCTATTCATGGAAACAAAACTCAGAATGCTAGAGTCAAAGCTTTAGACGGTTTTAAATCTGGCAAAATTAGAGTGCTTGTAGCTACAGATATTGCAGCAAGAGGCTTAGATATACCATTGCTTCCCCATGTAATAAATTATGAATTACCTAATGTACCAGAAGATTATGTGCATCGTATTGGTCGTACGGGTAGAGCAGGAGCCAGCGGTCAAGCAATTTCTCTGGTAGGCGTAGATGAAGTAGAATACGTAAGAGGCATAGAAAAGCTATTAGGCGAAAAATTACAAAGTGAAGTCGTTGAAGGTTTTCAACCTACAGATACTATAGAGCAATTAAAAAAAGAGGCTGCCGAAAATAAAGCTAGACATCAAAAGGGACGCCGTAACGCTAGAGGCGGTTCTCAAAAAAGTAATAGCAGACCTAGTTCTGGTGACAGAAAATCAAAAACTACCGCTAGTAGGAGAAGGCGTTAATTATTATTTTGCCAACCATATTTTATAAAAAGCCTCATTATTAATACTAATGAGGCTATTTGTTTTAGATAACTACCGTAAAATATAAGTGTTTTAATATACTGTAGAACAGTTAGTAACACAGGTTATCTTTCTAATTAATTCATCTTATTTTAATTTATTCTAAATAAACTTGTGCAAATTAAAAGTCAATAGTATTTTTGCCGTCGTAAACAAATTCACTATTTATATTAAGTCTAAATAAACATGAAAAACTTCTTACCAATAGCACTAGCCATTACGACCATCGCCTTCACATCTTGTGAGGATGACGATATTTTAATAATAGAGCCAGAAATCGAAGTAGTTGCACCAGCATCATACTCATTTGAAAGAAATGGAGAAAGCACCGTAAGCTTCTCAGGACAAACAACACGTATTGCCATGGCGCAAGAGATTGTGGGCGAAATGATTGATTTTGAAAATGCTTCAATAGCATCTTTATCAAATATGTTTGCAAACGAGAATACACCGTTTGAAAGTGATGATCTTAATGCATCAGATAAAAGTGTAAAAAGCAAAGTAGCTGCTTCTACAGATTACTTTTCTACAAATGCAGCTGCCTCAGCCCAAATTAGAGAGTATATAGAATCACACTTCACAACACAAATAAATGAAGTATTTCCAGCTCAAAATACACAAGCCTCTGTAGGTGTTGCGGGTCAAATAGCAGATGGCGAAAGTACGCGTTATGTAGCAGCAAATGGTTTAGAATATAATCAAGTAGTTGCAAAAAGTCTTATAGGTGCCTTAATGGTAGATCAGATGCTTAATAATTACCTAGGTACAAATGTATTAGATGCAGGTACTAACGTAGCAGATAATGATGCAGATGTACTTGTAGAGGATAAGGCATATACAGATATGGAGCATAAGTGGGATGAGGCTTTTGGATATCTCTTTGGTAACAGTGTAGATCCAGCAAATGCAAATGCTACCATAGGTACAGATGATTACTTTTTAAACAGATACTTGGGTCGTGTAGATGGAGATGAAGATTTTGCAGGTATCGCCCAAGATGTTTTTGATGCTTTTAAACTAGGTCGTGCAGCAATCGTTGCAAAGGACTACGAATTAAGAGATGAGCAAGCAGAGATCTTGAGAACAAAAATTTCTGAGGTTATTGGAGTAAGAGCAATTTATTACTTACAACAAGGTAAAAATGCAGTAGAGCAGGGTAATTATGGAACTGCATTCCATGACTTATCAGAAGGTTTTGGATTTGTATATAGTTTACAATTTACGCGTAACCCTGATACAGATGCACCTTACTTATCTAGAGAAGAAGTGCAAGAAATTGTAAGCCAACTTACAGCTGGTAACGGACTATGGGAAGTTACACCTGAAACACTAGATTCAATTTCAAATACAATAGCAGACCGTTTTGACTTCACACTAGAGCAGGCAGCTAGCTAATAGGAGATAACACCTACTAACAGGGAGCCCATTGGCTCCCTTTTGGTGGTAAAAAGAGGAATTAACTATGAAAAAGATTTTTGGAATTATAGCAATTGCTTTGTTCTTTTATGCATGTGGTAGTGATGACACAACCATTACAACAGACGATAGTGGATCAGATAACACAGGTAATTTTGATCGTAGCGCGATGCTTACTAACTGGGCAGACAATATCATTGTTCCAGGTTATGTAGACTTTAATGCAAAGGTAAATACGTTAGAAAGCGCAACAGCAGCATTTACTGCAGATGCGAGTGATCTTACCGCAGTACGTGCTGCATGGGTAGACGCTTACACCACATGGCAGCGAGTTTCTATGTTTGAAATAGGCCCAGCCGAAACGGTGAACCTACGTCTTAACGTAAATATTTACCCAGCAAATGTTACAACCATAGAGAATAACATTGATAACGGTTCTTATGATTTTGAACTTTCATCTAACCGCTCTGCTAAAGGTTTTCCTGCAATAGATTACTTATTATACGGTCTAGGAGCAGACGAGACGGCAATTCTCGCTGTTTATAACGGGACAGATGGAGCTGCTTACAAGCAGTATTTAAATGATGTTGTTGCAGATATGAAGCAACTTACAGCATCGGTTTTAAGCGAGTGGCAAGGTTCTTATAGAGCAACATTTATAGATAATGATGGAGCCTCTGCAACGGCATCTACAGATCGTTTAGTTAACGACTACATATTTTATTATGAGAAATTCTTACGTGCTGGTAAAATGGGAATTCCCGGAGGCGTATTTTCTGGTAACGTAGAGGTTGGAAACCTTGAAGCATTGTATGCAGGAGACCTTTCCAAAGAATTTTTCTTAGTAGGTCTAGATGCAACACAAGACTTCTTTAATGGTATAGCTTATAATACAAGCGCTCAGGGCGAAAGTTTATCATCTTACCTTGAGGAGCTTAATGCTATTAAAGACGGTGTTGATCTTAGTGACATTATAAACTCACAATTTGATGTAGCACGTACATCTGTGGCAGCACTTGGATCATTTGAAAGCGAACTCACAGAAAATTCCACAGTTTCATTTTTGGAGTCTTATAATGAAGTACAACGTCTAGTGCCTCTTCTCAAAGTAGATATGGTAAGCGCGATGAGTATTAGCATTGACTTTGCAGATGCAGACGGAGATTAGATCTTAGATGATACAGCAAGTCAAAAGATATTTAAATACACAAGGAGAGGCCGCACCACTAGCGGTCTTTCGTGTGTCTTTTGGTTTGCTCATGCTAGCCAGTCTTATCAGATTCTGGAGTTACGGGTGGATTGAAAAATTCTATATCTCGCCATCCTTCCATTTTACATTTTATGGTTTTGAGTGGGTGCGTCCTTTTGGGAATTACACCTATTTATTATTTGCAATATGTGCGTTCAGTACGATCATGATTACCCTAGGTTATAAATACCGTTTGGCAATCACTTTATTCTTTTTAAGCTTTACTTACATAGAGCTCATGGATAAAACCATGTATCTCAATCACTACTACTTCATCAGTATGCTTAGCTTCCTGATGATTTTTATACCTGCAGGTTCTTATTTTTCGATCGATGCGTTACAGCTTTCGCGAAAGCGTACCACTACACCTATTCAATTTGTACCTCGATGGACAATAGATAGTATAAAACTGCTTTTGGGTATTGTTTATGTGTATGCTGGTCTCGCAAAACTTAATAGCGACTGGCTTCTTGAGGCTATGCCGCTTAAAATTTGGTTACCTTCTAAGTTCGATATTCCTTTAATAGGCGATTTATTGGGTCAAGAATGGGTGCAACATGTTTTTAGTTGGTTTGGAGCGGGTTATGACTTATTTATTCCATTTTTACTGCTCTGGCGCAAGTCGAGACCTTTTGCTTTTATCATGGTTATTATTTTCCATGTGCTCACACGCGTATTATTTCCTATCGGGATGTTTCCGTATGTGATGATAGTGAGCGCGTTGATTTTCTTTGATGCAGGTTTTCATAAAAGGATTATTTACGCTTTCGCGAAAGCGGTAAAATATCCACAACAGTTATTAGAAACTACACAGCATTATACATTTAGAAATTCTAATCTAGCAAAGGTTTCAGTAATTATAGTAGCAATGTTTTTTGCTATCCAACTCCTCTTGCCATGGCGTTACCTAGCATATCCTGGAGAGTTATTCTGGACAGAAGAAGGTTACAGATTTTCATGGAGAGTGATGCTTATGGAGAAATCTGGCTATGCGCAATTTAAAATAGTAGACGGTGTAAGCGGAAAGCGATTCTATGCAGATAATACAGATTTCTTGACACCACTACAAGAAAAACAAATGAGTTTCCAGCCAGACTTTATTTTAGAATATGCTCACTATCTTCGCGACCATTTTGAGAGTCAAGGTCATCAAGAGGTAGAAGTCTATGTTGAATCTTACGTTGCTCTTAATGGTAGGTTGAGTACAACCTATATTGATCCAAAAGTGGATCTTGCGCAAATAGAAGATTCATTTGCGCATAAAAATTGGATTATACCATTTACAGATGAAATTAAAGGTTTATAATACGTTAATATTGGTTTTCTGTGCGCTTTCATTGAGTGCTCAATTTTCTTTTTCGGGAAAGGTAGCAGATACCGCTGGTGCTGGTATTCCAGAGGTTGAGGTCTATGTGCGGCAGGCAAATATGGTAACTACTACAGATGGTTCTGGAGCATTTACATTTGAGAATGTGCCTTCTGGAAACTATGCTGTTGTTATTTTTGGCTTTGCCTATGAGCTTGTAGAAGATCAAGTTTCTATTAACAATAATGTCACTAGAAATTATACCCTTCAAGAGCTTGGAGAATCACTTTCGGAAGTGGTGCTTACAAGCCGTCGCGAGAAGATTTTTGCATTACGCTCTCTTAAAAAAGTAGAGGGAACTGCAATTTATGCTGGTAAAAAGAGTGAAGTGGTGCTGGTGGACCAGCTTACGGCAAACCTTGCCGCAAATGCACCTAGACAAATTTATAGTCAGGTAGTAGGGCTAAATATTTACGAAAACGGAGATGCTGGATTGCAACTCAATATAGGTGGCCGTGGCCTAGACCCTAACCGCTCTGCCAATTTTAATATTAGACAGAATAACTATGATATAAGTGCAGATGTACTTGGCTATCCAGAGAGTTATTACACACCGCCGGCAGAGGCGCTTAAGGAAATACAAGTAGTACGTGGTGCTGCATCTTTACAGTACGGAACACAGTTTGGCGGATTGATAAATTTTAAATTTAAAGAGCCAGTAAAAGACAAGAATATTGAATTAATAACAAGGCAAACTGCGGGTTCTTATGGGCTGCTTACCTCCTTTAATAGTCTAAGCGGTACAGTGGGTAAATTCAGTTATTACACCTATTTTAATTACAAAGAAGGAGATGGCTGGAGACCTAACTCTCAGTTTAACAGCCGTAATTACTTTGCACACGCAGCATACCAGCTTAGTGAGAATACTAGAATAACCGGAGAATTGACTTTGTTTAATTATCTAGCCAAACAGGCTGGAGGTCTTACAGATGCTCAGTTTATAGAAAACCCAGACTTTAGTAATCGTAATCGTAACTGGTTTGATGTAGACTGGAAGGTATATTCTGTACGGCTTGATCACGCCTTTAGTAAGAAAACAGATTTTAGTTTAAATGTGTTTGGCTTAGACGCACAACGCAGTGCTGTTGGTTTTAGAACGAATAGAGTATCACAACCAGATGATCTGGAAGAACCTAGAGAGCTTCTTGTGGATAACTTTACAAACTGGGGAGCAGAGGCGCGCTTGCTCACGAGATATAAAATAGGAGAGAAGGATGCTGTTTTCTTGATAGGAAGTAAGTATTATGATGCAAGTAATAGTCAGCAGCAAGGACCTGGAACTACGGCAGACGATGCAGATTTTAGTTTTGCGACAGAGCAGTTTCCTAATTATGAACGCCAAGCTGAATTTGATTTTCCTAATAAAAATGTAGCGATTTTCGGAGAAAATATCTTTAACCTATCAGATAGGTTTACGGCTACGCCAGGCTTTAGATATGAGTATATAAAAACAGCGAGCGCTGGTTTTTACAAAGAGATATTGGTAGACCTAGCGGGTAATGTTCTACTAAGTGATGATATAGCAGACAATCGTGATTTTGAACGTAATTTCTTATTACTTGGTATTGGAACCACGTATGATCTATCTCCAGCCGTTGAATTGTATGGAAACCTTAGCCAGAATTATCGTTCTGTAACTTTTAACGATATACGAGTGGTCAATCCCTCATTTGTTGTGGATGAGAATATAAAGGATGAAGAAGGTTATACAATTGATCTAGGAGCTAGAGGTCGTATTGACAATAAATTTGCATATGATGTTAGTGCTTTTGGCGTGAAATATAATGATCGACTAGGTGAAGTACTTTTCGAGGATGTAGATGGAAGTATAAAAAGGCGTCGTGGTAACATTGGGGATGCTTTTATCTATGGTTTAGAAGTTTTTACTGATTGGAATATAAAAAACACATTTTTTGAAGACCAATCAAATTATAAACTCAAACTGTTTACTAATCTAGCGCTTACAAGCTCAGAATATTTAAATTCTGATGCAACTGGTGTAAAAGGTAAGGAAGTAGAGTTTATTCCAGATGTAAATTTCAAAACCGGAATTAATTTTGGTTATAAAAACTTAACTGCAAGTGCGCAATATACATACCTAACTGAGCAATTTACAGATGCATCAAATGCTCCTCAAGATGTGAATGATAATCAGCGAGGTATCGAGGGAACAATTCCTTCATACGGAGTACTAGATATTTCGGCAGCCTATACTTGGAAGCGTTTTAAGCTAGAGGCTGGAGTAAATAATGCTTTAGATGAGTCTTACTTTACAAGACGTGCAACAGGGTATCCTGGTCCAGGAATCATACCCGCAGAGCCAGTTACATTCTATACTACCCTCGAAATACGTTTGTAAATAAGGTTATAAACTATATGGGTTATCTGGCGGTTTTAAAACATACCTCAATTTCCCTATTATTTTAGAACCTTAAAAGAGCCTTATTGGCTTTCTGGTTGTACCTCTTATTGTTTTATATGTTAAAGAGCTTAGTTCTTAATTTTATGTGCAATAGAATAGATATTTAAGACGTATATTTGCACGCAATTAATTGTTAGCGTGGTTTACTTCCGCTTTCGCGAAAGCGTACTCAAGAAACCCACCCTCACTTCAAAAACAATAATTGCGATGACTGCACACGAAAACAAAATTCTAGGAGAAGGCCTTACATACGACGACGTATTATTAGTTCCAGCCTTTTCAGAAGTACTTCCTAGGGAAGTAAGTATCAAATCTAAATTTACTAGAAATATAACGCTCAATGTTCCTATTGTTTCAGCAGCTATGGATACTGTGACAGAAAGCCGTATGGCTATTGCAATTGCTCAAGAAGGAGGAATTGGTGTTTTGCATAAAAACATGACCATAGAGCAACAAGCCATGAAAGTTAGAAAAGTTAAGCGTGCAGAAAGTGGGATGATTATAGATCCCGTAACACTTCCGCTTAACTCACTGGTTCTAGATGCAAAAGCTGCTATGAAAGAGCACAGTATTGGAGGTATTCCTATAGTAGATGATGAGGGTAAATTATTGGGTATAATCACAAATAGAGATTTGCGTTTTGAGCGTAATAACGAACGTCCCGTAAGTGAGGTAATGACTTCAGAGAACCTAGTTACAGCCGCCGAAGGTACCTCTTTACAACAAGCTGAGGATATCCTACAAAATCATAAGATCGAAAAGTTACCCGTAGTAAAAGATGATAATACCTTAGTAGGGCTTATAACCTTTAGAGATATTACAAAACTTACACTTAAGCCTATATCTAATAAAGATCAATACGGTCGTTTGAGAGTAGCAGCAGCGATAGGTGTTACAGGAGATGCTGTAGAACGTGCAGGAGCCTTAGTAAACGCAGGAGTAGATGCCATTGTGATTGATACAGCCCACGGTCATACTAAAGGAGTGGTTTCGGTACTTAAAGCAGTAAAAGAGAAATATCCAAATTTAGACTGTGTAGTAGGAAATATTGCCACAGGAGCGGCCGCAAAATATCTAGTGGAAGCTGGTGCAGATGCTGTAAAAGTTGGTATAGGTCCAGGTTCAATTTGTACCACAAGAGTGGTTGCTGGTGTTGGATTCCCACAATTTTCGGCAGTTTTAGAATGTGCAGCAGCTATTAAAGGCTCAGGAGTGCCAGTTATTGCAGATGGAGGTATACGTTATACTGGGGATATCCCTAAAGCGATTGCCGCTGGAGCAGATTGTGTGATGCTGGGTTCATTGCTAGCTGGTACGCAAGAGTCTCCAGGTGAAACAATTATTTATGAAGGACGTAAGTTCAAGTCATATAGAGGAATGGGGTCTGTAGAAGCAATGAAGCAAGGGTCTAAAGATCGTTATTTCCAAGATGTAGAAGATGATATTAAGAAATTAGTTCCAGAAGGAATTGTAGGTCGTGTTCCATATAAAGGGGAACTTAACGAAAGCATCCACCAGTTTGTAGGAGGGTTAAGAGCAGGTATGGGTTACTGCGGCGCAGGAACTGTAAATGAACTTAAAGAAAACGGTCGCTTTGTAAAAATTACAGCGAGTGGTATCAATGAAAGTCATCCACATGATGTAACAATCACTAAAGAATCTCCTAATTATAGTAGATAAGATTAAATATATCTTATACTATAAATAATTTTTAGAAAGCGTTTATGCTCTAAAGACAATTTTACTCGATGGAAATCATAATTTATTGATAATCTAATCGTTAAGATATAGATTTTCACTTAATTTATATGCTTAAAACTAGATGATGATGCATATTAAATTAACACGCCCCTTATATTTACTTGTTACCATACTACTAATTGGATCCTGTGATCAAAAACCAGATGATACTTATGGAGAGGTAGTAATTGTGGATGATGTCAATGATACAGACGATAATGGCAACGCAGATGAAACTCCTGATGTCTCAAGTTTTACAGGTTATAATCAGCCTGTAGAAGATGTTAATGGATGGGAGTTAATTTTTGAGGATGAGTTTACTGCAAATCTTGATAATTGGACAATTTGGACTGGAGGTGCTTATAATAATGAGCTGCAACATTATCAGCCAGATAATCTGATTCTCAAAGAGGGAGTTTTGTTTATAAGAGAACAACGAGAATCCGTAACCGGAGCCACTACAAACGTTGACAGTACTCAGAAAAATTTTAATTTCACGAGTGGACGTATAGAATCAAATCAAAATTTTAGTGCTGGCAATACTTCTAATGCAACTAAATTGAGGTTTTCTGCTCGTATACTGCTACCAGAAGGTGAAGGATTATGGCCAGCATTTTGGTCATACGGAGATCCTTGGCCTACTCAAGGAGAATTCGACATATTAGAATTTAGAGGGAATAATACAACCTCATATGTGACAAACTTTTTCTACGGTACAACAGCTGGTGTTCCAAGTACAGATGCTGGTCAAACCTCATTTAATGTAAACCTTACTAGTAATATCACACAAAATTGGCATGTGTTTGAACTTATTTGGTCTGAAAATACATTAGAAATATTGTTTGATAATGAAGTTGTTCACAGCTTTACAGAAGCAAATTGGAATGTGATCAATGACATGTATACAAAATCACAAAGACTAGTACTAAACATGGCAGTAGGCGGAGATTTTTTTCAGCCTAATGTTGACCCTACAAGTATTCCTAATGAAGCGTTTACAGCTATTGATTGGGTACGTGTTTATAAACAATAATTCATAGTTTTTCTATTACCCGTCTATTAAGGTGTAAATTAATAGTCCATTTACTACTTTGCTCCTTAAATTCTTGTACTTTTACACCCCGTAAAACGAACTACATATTTACCTCAATGGCATCTACAAAATACATCTTCGTAACGGGCGGAGTTTCATCTTCACTAGGAAAAGGTATTATCGCAGCCTCACTAGCAAAATTGTTACAAGCTAGAGGATATCGTGTGACTATACAAAAACTTGATCCTTATATAAATATCGATCCAGGTACATTAAATCCTTACGAGCATGGAGAGTGTTACGTTACAGATGATGGTGCAGAGACAGATCTTGATTTGGGTCATTATGAGCGTTTTCTCAATGTAGCAACTTCACAAGCAAATAATGTTACAACAGGACGCATTTATCAAAGTGTAATTGATAAAGAGCGTAGGGGTGAATTTTTGGGTAAAACAGTACAGGTTATACCACACATCACTAATGAAATAAAAGAAAGAATCCAAATTTTAGGGAATAGCGGTGATTATGATATCGTTATAACAGAAATAGGTGGTACTGTAGGAGATATAGAATCTCTGCCATATATAGAGAGTATACGACAGCTCAAATGGGAGTTGGGGAAACAAAACTCACTGGTTATCCATCTTACGCTAGTACCATATTTAGCCGCAGCAGGAGAGTTAAAAACAAAACCTACCCAACACTCTGTAAAGACCTTAATGGAAAGTGGTATTCAAGCAGATATACTTGTATGCCGTACAGAACATGAGTTGAGTTATGAGTTAAGAGCAAAACTAGCTAGATTTTGTAATGTAGAGCAAGAGGCGGTCATTCAAAGCATTGATGCGAGTACAATTTATGATGTCCCGAATTTAATGTTAGAAGAAGGTTTAGATGGCATTACACTCTCAAAATTAAATCTACCCAATACATCTTCACCAGATCTATCTCAATGGAATGAGTTTGTTTCAAGACATAAAAATCCTAAGAGTGAAGTCACTATTGGCCTTATAGGTAAGTATGTAGAATTACAAGATTCGTACAAGTCAATTTTAGAAGCCTTTATTCATGCAGGGGCAGAAAATGAAGTAAAGGTTAATATAGAAAGCATACATAGTGAGCACATCACACCAGATGTGATTAAAAATAAAATTGCAAAACTTGACGGTGTTCTTGTTGCTCCAGGTTTTGGAGAGAGAGGCATTGAAGGTAAAATAAAAGCAGTACAGTATGCTCGTGAGCATAAAATTCCGTTTTTAGGAATATGTTTAGGGATGCAAATGGCCGTTATTGAATACAGTCGTAATGTATGTAACCTTAGTAAAGCAAATTCTGTAGAGATGGAACCTAACACCCCGCATCCTGTAATTAACTTGATGGAAGAGCAAAAGAGTGTGATTGATATGGGTGGCACAATGCGTCTAGGTGCTTGGGAATGTAAGCTTGAGGCAGATAGTATTGTACGTGATGTATATAAAAATGATCTTATTTTAGAAAGACATAGACATAGATATGAATTTAATGAGGCTTACCGTGAGCAACTTGAAGAAGCAGGCATGTTGATAACAGGTACAAATCCAGATACAGGTCTAGTTGAAATTATTGAACTTCCAGATCATCCATGGTTTGTAGGTGTACAGTATCACCCAGAATACAAGAGCACGGTATCAGAACCACATCCTTTGTTTGTAGCCTTTGTAAGGGCAGCGGTAAGTTATGTTCAAGATCGCTCAAATGCCACAATGACATAAAAGTAACTTTTGGAAGCACAATTGCTTTGAAAATAACGCTTTCGCGAAAGCGTAACAACCACCTAAATATTTTTAATGAAAAAGAACTTTGACACAAACTCATTAATCGGGATGCTTCTTATGGGAGGTATTCTTATATGGATTATTTATTTCAATAAGCCTACTGAGGCCGAAATTGAGGCTCAAGAAAAATTTAAAACTGAGCAACAAGTACAAGAGCAAGAAGTTGTAACTGATGTTAATACTGTTGAAGCTACTCCAGTAGTTGTCACAGACTCTGTTGATAATGCTGCTTTACGTAATCGCTTAGGTGCATTTGCATACTCTGGATCATTACCTAGTGCTAAAGATGGTGCCACGACTACGATAAGTAATGATCTCATGGATATTACTGTAAGTAATAAAGGAGGGTATATAACGGAGATTAAGTTGCTCAATCAAACTACTTATGATGCACAACCTGTCTATCTTATTAAAGATGGTAATAGTGTTTTTAATGTTAGTTTTAGTACAACAGATAATCGTAATCTCAATACAAAAGACCTCTATTTTGAACCTACTGTAACTCAAAATGGTGAGAATAAAGTGCTTTCTATGAAGCTTAAAGTTTCTGGATCTGCCTATTTAGAATATAGATATGAGCTAAAAAAGGATGACAATATGTTAGATTTTGGACTGCGTTCTCAAAATCTTTCAACCACATTCAATTCCTCAAATCCTATGCGTTTGCAATGGAATTTCAAAGGAATGCGACATGCTCGTAGTCAATCTTATGAGAATAGATATACTCGCCTTACTTATGAATATGAGGGTGATAAGACAGATAAACTATCTCCCTCTGGAGATGATGATGAAATAGAGGAAGATGTAAGCTGGATGAACTATCGCCAGCACTTTTTTAGCTCGATGTTGCTTACGGATACTCCATTTAAAGAAGCAAGACTATCTTCTACAGATATTTTTAAGGATGCAGATGATCGAGACGAGAACACTATTTATACTAAAGAGTATAAATCAGATCTTTTACTAGAGACTAAAAATGGGGAGCTGGACTATGCGATGAATATGTATTATGGTCCTACAGATTATCAAATATTCAACAATTATGATCGAGGTCTTGATGAGGCTATGCCATTAGGTTGGGGAATTTTTGGATTCTTAAACAAATATTTGATTATACCATTTTTTGGGTTCTTAAGCGGTTTCTTACCTGCTGGAATTGCAATAATCGTAATGACTATTGTGATAAAATTATTATTATCTCCAGTACAGTACAAGCAATATACGTCTCAGGCTAAAATGAAAATCCTTAAACCAGAAATCGCAGAAATTTCTGCAAAGTATAAGGATAATGCTATGAAAAAGCAGCAAGAGACTATGGCTTTATACAGTAAGGCTGGTGCAAGTCCTGCAGCTGGTTGTTTGCCAGCACTATTACAAATACCTGTCTTCTATGCGCTATTTACCTTCTTTCCATCTGCTTTTGACTTAAGAGGAAAGAGCTTTTTATGGGCAGATGATTTATCTAGTTATGATGCTATAGCTACATTGCCTTTTGAAATTCCATTTTACGGAGATCACGTAAGTTTATTTCCCATACTCGCAGCGGTGACTATTTTCTTTTCAATGCGATTAACTACTGGAAATCAACAAATGCAACAGCCTACCCAAGAAGGTATGCCAGACATGAGTAAAATGATGAAGTACATGATGTACTTCTCACCATTATTAATGCTTGTATTCTTTAACCAATATGCTTCAGGATTAAGTTTATACTATTTTATATCTAACCTGCTTACTATAGGTATCATTCTAGTGATAAAGAATTTCATTATAGATGAAGAAAAGATAAAAGCTAAGATTGAAACTAAAAAAGCTAAGCCAAAGAAGAAAGGTCGTTTTGCCACAAAAATGGCAGAGATGATGGAGCAGGCTGAAAAACAACAAAAGGCTAGAGGAAAATAGTTAGTTTGTAATTCGCTCTCGAGAAACCATAAAAAAACTCCAGTATTTTAAAATACTGGAGTTTTTAAGTTTTAATAAAACAGTATGAATTTTTTACTCTCTTATCACCCTATCAATAGCGTGTATCACACCATTGCTAGCCTGAATATTAGTGGATATAAACCCACTTGCCATAGTATCTGGTCCTACAATAGCAGGAGTTACTCCATCAATTGTAATTGATGCACCATTAAGAGTTGATACTTCTTCCGTATCAAGACCAGCAAGATCTTCAGCTCTTACATTCATTTCTGTAAGTACGTGTAATTCTAAAGTAGATGCTAGCGTAGCAGTAGGTATATCTCCTAATTCATTTATACCATCAAGATCTTCAATTAAATCTGCAAAAGCATCGTTTGTAGGTGCAAATACTGTAAATGGTGCAGGCGCTGTACCATTTTCAGTTTGTAACGTGGTAACGTAGGTAAAGGAGTCCTCACGAGTTAATGCTGTTACGAGAGATGAAAAATTAGGATCTGCAGTAGCAAATGTCACTAGATCAGGAAGTCCTATAACACTATTAACTACATGAATTACACCATTTGAAGCAACAATATCTGCGACCACAACTTGAGAAGTTCCGTTTAAAAGAACACCATCATCAGTATTAATGTATAAACTTAGTGGTTCGTTATCCATAAATGTCGCTGTAGTATTCACGTAGCTATTAGATAAAGTTGTGGATATGGCTACAGTACTAGGCACTACATGGTTTGAAAGTACTTGTGCAAGTATACCGTTATCTACATCAGAAAGCATCGCACCGTCTAAAAATGTTGTAAACGCTGTATTGGTAGGAGCAAATACGGTAAAATCTGAATCTGTATCGTCCAATAAATCGGTAAATGTTGTATTACCTTCATCTGTAAGTGCAGCAACTAATGATGTTAAATTAGGGTTTGTAGTTGCAAATGTCACAATTGAAGGAAGCTCAATTACAGAGTCTACAGCATGTATAATTCCATTGTCAGTTTCGATATTTTCTGTAGTTACTGTAGATTGTCCGTTAATAACTATTCCGGACGTTGCGTCTATATACATGCTAATATTAGCATTAGTAGAAGATTCTGTGGCCTCTGTTTTTAAATATCCATCCGCATCGGCTGCGAGTTGTGTAGCGTCTAATGTTTGATTTAAAACGTGATTAAGTAATAACTGGGTGAGTGCATCAGTATCAACGTCTTCTAAAGGTGTTCCATTCAAATAATCGTCAAAAGCATTATTATCTGGAGCAAAAACTGTGAATGTGCCAGAACCAGCTAATGTTGCATCTAATCCTGTACGTTGTAACGCCGTAAGTAACGAACTATAATTTGGATTATCGACAACAAAATCTGCAATTGTATTAGATTCTCCATCTATAATATTATCATTGTCGTCATCGCCATCACAAGATATCGCTATAAACAGCGTTAAAGCAATAAATAGTAATTTTGTAAATCTCATTGTGTGTTTCATAATAGCAGTTTTTGATTTTTTTTGTTTAGTATAAAATTAAATATCTTAAACAGTGCGCCCTCTTAATTCTTAGTTAAATGTTAGTTTATAGACTTCTATTATTTTTTTTAATATCTCAAATTCAATTAGTTGCCGCTGCGCAACAATACAATTCACTCGATTCTGAAGGTAGGCGTCATGGACCTTGGCAAAAAATGTATGCTAGTTCCAATCAGCTTAGATATGAAGGAGAATTTAGTCATGGTGAGGAAGTTGGAACTTTTAAATTTTATGACAAGAGTGGGGGACACCCCACAGCAACAAAAGTGTATAACCAAGAATCAAACCTTGTTAAAGTCACTTATTATACTACTTCAGGAAAAAAAGTGAGCTCTGGAAACATGAAAGACCGTAAAAAAGTAGGTGTATGGGTCACTTACCATCAAGATGGGGAGACACTTATGATTGAAGAGTTTTATAACGATGGTGATCTAGATAAAGAACGTATTGTTTATTTTATAAATAAAGCTATTGCACAAAAAGAAATCTATAAAAACGGAAAGAGAGAAGGGGTTACAATATATTATACAGAAGATGGAAAAGTTTTGAAAACTCTTACCTATAAAAATGATCTATTAGAAGGCCCTGCTATAATGTACAATGGCTTAGGTGTTATAGAAGTAAAAGGTTTCTATAAGGATAATAGAAAACACGGTATATGGATCTATTATAAAGAAGGGCAACCTGATGAGAAAATTAAATTTCCTCGAAATAAGATTGGAGTTCAATAGTTATAAATCATATGTATAGGGTCTGTAAGTATTGCCTGTTAATTAGGACTATTATTATGTAATTTTGCAAACTTATTTTGGTGCAGATGTTACGCTTTCGCGAAAGCATAACTAGGACTCATCAACTTTGTAAAAATAATAAATTGGAAAAGTTTATTTACATATGAAAACGGTAGTAGTAGGACTTAGTGGAGGAGTTGATAGTAGTGTAGCTGCTTACTTATTAAAAGAGCAAGGCTATAATGTCATTGGTCTCTTTATGAAAAACTGGCATGATGATTCGGTTACTATATCAGATGAGTGCCCATGGCTAGATGATAGTAACGATGCAATGCTTGTTGCAGAAAAATTAGCAATTCCGTTTCAGACTGTAGATTTAAGTAAGGAATATCAAGAGCGTATCGTTAACTATATGTTCCGTGAGTATGAAATGGGACGTACACCTAATCCTGACGTTCTCTGTAATCGTGAGATCAAGTTTGATGTGTTTATGAAAATCGCATTATCTCTGGGAGCAGATTATGTTGCTACCGGTCACTATTGTCAAAAATCATCCATAACAAAGGATGATAAAGAAATTTTTCAGCTAAAAGCGGGAGCAGATGATAATAAAGATCAGTCTTATTTCTTGTGCCAACTTTCACAAGACCAATTAGCAAAAACTTTGTTTCCCATTGGTCATTTACAAAAACCCAAGGTGCGCGAGATAGCTTTAGAACAAGATCTTGTTACTGCTGGAAAAAAAGATTCACAAGGTTTGTGTTTTATAGGTAAAGTGAGGTTACCAGACTTTTTACAACAGCAATTGAAACCAAAAAAAGGGGTCATTGTAGAAGTGCCTAAGGAAACGATTTTAGAGACCATTGGATCCAAAGCAAAAAGTCATGAATTTTCTGTAGAAGACTTACCACAGCTAGCACAAAAGTACACTTACAATAAGAATGTAGGGAAAGTTGTGGGATCACATGAAGGTGCTCATTATTTTACGATTGGGCAGCGTAAAGGATTAGCTGTAGGTGGTACTCCAGAGCCATTGTTTGTTATTGAAACAGATGTAAAAGAAAATGTGATTTATACAGGTCAAGGCAAAGACCATCCAGGATTGTATAGAAAAGGCTTATTTGTAAAAGAAGAAGAAATACACTGGATAAGAGAAGATTTAAAACTTGCAGTAGATGAAAAATTGCAAGTTTTAGCTAGAATTCGTTACAGGCAAGCTTTAGAAAAAGCGACTTTGTATCGCGTTGAAGGAGGTTTATATGTAATCTTTGACAATCCTCAATCTGCAATCGCCGAAGGTCAATTTGTTGCATGGCATCAAGGGGATGAGTGTTTAGGCTCAGGAGTGATTTCTTAGGATAAATTTGATATTCTCAAACTACTTTCAATCACACGATTCATTAATTCTGAAGTTTTTCAAATTAATGAATATAGGAGGATTAGTAAAATTTTCTATTTTTAATTTTTCGACTACCTTTAAAAGAAATAAGCTTTCAATGCTATTATCTTAATTATTCATCTATGAAAAATCTTTTACCCCTCTTTCTTTTTTTATGTACTCTTAATTTAATATCTCAAGAAGATGCTTGGGTTTTTCTTAACGATAAAGAAAACGTTTCTGAAGCGCTAGCAAGCCCCATTACGATCTTAACTCAAAAAGCAATTGACCGCAAGGAGATGCATAATGTTGCTATTGATGAGCGAGATGTACCCGTAAATGAACATTATATTTCTCAAATTAAATCACAAGATGGAATTACAGTGCTGGCAAAGTCTAAATGGATGAATTGCCTTCACGTACGTGGATCACAGGCTGCAATAGAATCACTAGCCGATTTGAGTTTTGTAAGCTCGATAGACTTTGCAGATAATTCTTTAAATACTAATTCCTCCACATTTCAATTTATTAAAGAAGACCCTGTTGCTGAACAGACACGCGCAGAATTTACCTATGGTAGTACAGAAAACCAAGTGACAATGCTCAATGTTCAAGCCTTACACCAGCAAGATTATACGGGAGAAGGAATGACCATTGCTGTTATGGATTCAGGTTTTCCAGGAGTAGATCAAATAGGAGGTTTTGCTAGATTACGTAATGCAGGAAAGTTATTGAATGGCTATGACTTTGTAGACCGCGAAGAAAATGAGTTTCTATTCAGAGGGAATAATCATGGTACAAAAGTATTATCTGATATTGTAGGGTTTATTACGGATCAATTTGTAGGCACTGCTCCAGATGCCGCAGTATATTGTTTTAGAACTGAAGACACAGCAAATGAAAATCCCGTAGAAGAATCATATTGGGTAGAAGCAGCAGAGCGTGCAGATAGCCTTGGAGTAGATGTCATTAATACGTCTTTAGGATATCGCACTTTTGATAATCCAGCCTATGATTATACCTATGAAGATATGGATGGAGAAACTGCATTTATTTCAAGGGGAGCAACACTTGCTTTTGAAAAGGGAATGCTAGTGGTGACTAGTTCAGGAAATTCTGGTTCTGATAGGATTAGTGCGCCGGCAGACGCAAGAGGTTCATTCACTGTAGGAGCTGTAGATAGTAATGGTAACTATGCAAGCTTTAGTAGTATAGGACCTACTAGCGATGGTCGCGTTAAGCCAGATGTGATGGCAAAGGGTCAAGGGAGTGCGGTTATAGATGAAAACAATATTATTAGGACAAATAACGGGACGAGCTTCAGTTCACCAATTATGGCTGGAGCGGTGGCAAGTTTTTGGCAGGCAAATAGAGAACGTACTAACGAAGCTGTAATACAAGTAATTAGAGAAAATTCTAGCATATTTAATAATCCCAATCCAAGATTCGGATACGGAATTCCAGATTTTGAAGCAGCGTTGCCACAAATTTTAAACACAACGGATTACGCTTTCGCGAAAGCGTACCAAGTCTACCCCAATCCAACCTCGCAAGATGCGACACTCGTATTACCAGAAAACGTTGAGAATGCTGAAATTTTTATCTATGATTTGCTAGGCAAGCAGGTCAAAAATTATAAAACCACAAAGAAAATTTCAACACTGCCCACTTCTCAATTAAAGAGCGGTGTATATATTCTTCAAATTAAAAGCAACAAGTCTCTGTTCACTCAAAAACTTATAAAATCTTAATGAATAAAATCACACAGTTGTTTAATGTAAAATACCCACTTATTCAAGGTGGAATGATATGGAATTCTGGATGGAAGCTTGCTAGTGCAGTAAGTAACGCTGGAGGGCTAGGTCTTATAGGAGCGGCATCTATGTATCCAGATGTTCTTGTAGAACATGTGGAAAAATGTAAAAAGGCAACGGATAAACCCTTTGGTGTAAACATTCCTATGTTATACCCCAATATTGAAGAGCATATGAAAACCGTTGTAGATTATAAGGTTCCCATAGTTTTTACGAGTGCCGGCAATCCAAAACTTTGGACTCAAGAATTAAAGAAGCATGATGTCAAAGTAGTTCATGTAGTAAGTAGTGTCAAATTTGCGCTAAAAGCCGAAGAAGCTGGAGTAGATGCTGTTGTAGCAGAAGGCTTTGAAGCTGGAGGTCATAATGGAAGAGAAGAAACTACAACCTTTACCCTAATTCCTATGGTAAAGGAAAAAATTAAAATACCATTAGTTGCTGCTGGAGGAATTGCAACCGGAAGAGGTATGCTGGCAGCGATGACATTAGGTGCAGATGCTGTGCAGGTAGGTAGTAGATTTGCCGCTAGTAAGGAGTCAAGTGCGAACCAATTATACAAACAAGCCATTGTAGATGCACAAGAAGGAGATACGGTGCTAACTTTAAAAGAACTGGCTCCGGTAAGGCTTATCAAAAACAAATTTTACCAACAGGTAGCTGAGCTTTATCAATCAACTCCATCTAAAGAACAGTTAGTTCAATTATTAGGCAGAGCTAGAGCAAAACGTGGAATGTTTGAAGGTGATTTAGATGAAGGAGAACTAGAAATAGGACAAATCTCTGGACTTATCAATGACATCAAACCTGCTGCCCAAATTGTGTCAGACATGATATTAGAATATACCCAAGCGAGAAAAGAGCTGTTAACTTTTGATAATTGGTAATTCTAAAAATTAATTGTCAAAAAATACAAAAAAGCAGATAGGCACTTAATGTTAATAATAAGTGCCTATCTGCTTTTTACAATTAATGATCTTAATGTTTTTAGTTTGATTTTTTTGTCCATTTTGTGACAATTACCACTTGCTGGCCTTGGATGCGGCCTTCAATATGTTCTTCATTATCGTGGACCAGAGAGATATTACGCATAAATTCTCCACGTTTGGCAGTAAAGTTTGCTCCTTTAACATCAAGGTCTTTAATTAGTACTACACTATCACCAGCCTCAAGCCTTGTTCCATTCGAATCTCTGTGAATTAGTGTATTCTCATCTTCTTCGATATGCTCGCCTGTAGCTTTAGCCCATTCTAGAGTTTCCTCTTCCATGTACATCATATCTAGAAGGTCTTGCGGCCATCCTTCGTTTTTAAGACGCGTTAGCATGCGCCAAGCAACCACTTGTACTGCAGGAACTGTACTCCACATACTATCATTTAGACAACGCCAGTGATTAGGATCTACAAGCTCAGGATTCTCGATTTGTGCTATGCACGTTTTACAGGCTAGAATCTCTTCCTCGCGAGGCTCCACAGTAAATGGAGCAAGGTCATACTGATTAGTACATAACTCACAAACTAAGCTTCTTTTATTTAATTCTCTTAAGCTCACAATATTTAGATTAAATTAAATTTCTCTTTAAGCGAAAACGCGAAGAAACAAAAAATAGCGGATATGTTTGAATAATGTTTATGACTTAATCTTTGCGCAACAATGCTAGTTTGTAAAATTCTTTCCCTAATTGAGATAAGAAAGGCAATCCTACTTCTTCATATTCATAAATAGCATCGTCATAAACACCATTTTTGTTTACTAGAATGGTGGCAGAAAGGAAGAAACAAATGTTATTTTTTTGATCACTAATATAGGACGTTTCTGTCATGGTGCCGAGGCCATATCCCATTTTGTTATAAATTTCTAAGTAATCTGGAGTTTGATTTATGCTATCTCCTTGCATATAGAAATTTTTATAATCACCTACTTCATTAGATAAAACATCAGTTTCTTTATTTGAAGCATTCATGGTCTTTAAAATCCGTAACCGTGTTGACTCTTCTATCTTAAATTGCACATTTTTGTCAAAATTATCTGGAAATACAAGTCTTTTCATTAAAGTATGTAATGATGATAACGGAACGTAATTCATATGACTAAAATCCTTTGCCTCGTTTACAAGGCTGCCTTTTTCAAAATAACCTTTCCCTTTAGATGTATTTTTTAACTGTAATTTTTCAATAGAAGTATCTTCTTTCTTAAAACTACGTACAGGGTCATCTGTATAACCAGGAAAGAAGATAAACTCCTTATGTGTCATAGAATCTGTATTTTCTATATCGAGTCTGTGTGAAATTTGTGAGGGTGAAAGTCCGCTTTCGCGAAAGCGTTTGTTTATAAATTCATTACCTACGAGGTCATATAACCTATTATAGGCGTTTGCATCATTCTCTGTAAGCAGCAGCTCAATATCGTTTGCAACAGAATTTTTTAGAGAATCTTTTGCAATAGCATAGGGTGTATCTAGATTAATTTTATCTATAGATTCCACATACTCTGCAGCAAAGACTGACATAGGTAGCATAACTGTACTAGCTGGATAAAAATATTCATTTTGATCTAATTTGTAACTGTAATCTTTAAATACAATCGCTCCTGTATCTGAGGTATCAATCTCTGTATAAATGATTTGAACTTCGTATATAGCATCATTAGTCATTACATTCTTAATGATAGGGTTTTTAGATCTAGAAACTTTTTCTAAGGGATTGCTACATCCAGTAAGAATGCAAACTAATAGTAGGTAGATTTTATTCATAATTTAAAGATACTCATTCAATAAAAAAAGACCGAGAGCGCACTCGATCTTTGTGATTAAATTAATCTTTTTTATAGAAATCTTCTAAGCTTCCACAAGAGATTCTAGTGGTATTTGATTTACGATAAGATCATCAAAGGTTTCTCTTTTACGGATTAAATGAGCTTTCCCATCTTTCCACATTACTTCTGCTGGTCTATATCTACTATTGTAATTACTAGCCATTGTAAAACAATAAGCTCCTGCATTTTTAAAGGCTAAAACATCGCCCTCAGAAATTTCATTGATACGTCTATTTGTTGCAAAAGTATCTGTTTCACAAATATAGCCTACAACGCTGTAGAAGCGTTGCTTTCCTTTAGGATTGCTTATGTTTTCAATTTCATGCTGACTCCCATAAAGCATAGGTCTAATAAAATGATTAAAACCACTATCAACTTGCGCAAAGACAGTAGAGGTAGTTTGCTTAATAACATTTACGTTGACCAAAAATTTCCCAGCAGCGCTTACTAAAAATTTCCCAGGCTCGAAAGCTAGTGTTAAGGGCTTGCCATACTGTTTTTGAAAATCATTAAATCGTATAGTTAGCTTTTTGCCGAGCTCTTCAATGTCAGTTTCTATATCACCATCTTTATAAGGAACTTTAAAGCCACTTCCAAAATCTATAAATTCTAAATTTTTAAATTTTTGAGCTGTTTCGAAAAGGATTTCTGTAGCGTAAATAAAAACATCTATATCTAAAATATCACTGCCAGTATGCATATGAATACCATTAATATTCATACCTGTGTTTTGTACAATACGAAGTATATGAGGCAGCTGGTGTATACTTATACCAAATTTACTGTCAATATGACCTACAGATATATTTGCATTACCACCAGCCATCACATGCGGATTAATACGAATACATACAGGAACAGAAGGGTGTTTTGTCCCAAACTGTTCAAGAATAGATAGGTTGTCAATATTTATCTGAACCCCCATAGCTGCAGCATGTTCAATTTCTTGTAGTGACACACCATTAGGGGTGTATATTATTTTTTCTGGAGTATAACCAGCCAGTAGGCCTAGCTTCACTTCCTGAATAGATACGGTATCCAAACCTGATCCAAGACTACGCAAATGTTGAAGCACAGAAATATTATTTAAGGCTTTTACCGCATAGTTAAGTCGTAGCTGTTCAATATTTTTAAACGCGTCTGTTAATCTTTTATATTGATTTGTAATAACTTCGGAATTATATACATACACTGGGCTTCCGTGTTGTGTGGCAATATTTAATAAATCTTTATTTGTCATGTAGCTTAATTAAAAATCCAAAATTAATTGAGTTTGTTGAGATGGTGATCTATAATTTATTTTAAAGTTGAACAATAAGGTTAAATGTTGTGAATTATATAACACTTTAAAATTCACTTCGTATATTTTAAATTAAAATAGCAATGATTAGGAGAATATTACCCATGTTTCCACTTGAGCTGGTCGTTTTCCCAAGTGAGAAAATAGCACTACATATTTTTGAAAAGCGATACCAACAACTTATAGCTGATTGTCATAATGAAGCTATAAATTTTGGCATACCCACTTATATCAATAATACCATCGAATATGGAACAGAGGTCAGACTTATCGATATTGTAAAAAAATACCCTTCTGGAGCATGTGATATTATTTGTGAAGGTTTACAAACGTTTAAAATTTCCCGATTTTATAATACATTACACGATAAATTATACGCAGGAGGCGATGTTATCTTTTTAAAGAATGAAGATTGCAATATTGATGTTGGTAAAAGCGTCTTTTTAGAATTGCTAAAACAATTTTACAGCATGTTAGATATAGACACCCCTATAATTCAAGATGAATTCACAAATAGCTACACGCTATCACACAAAATAGGCCTTACTTTTAAACAAGAACATGAATTGCTCAAAATCACTTCTGAGGCAGAGCGATATGCATATATTATCAAGCACTTAAAAACTACTCTACCAGTCTTAAAAGCTATAAATCGAACAAAGGAAACCATAAAGCTTAATGGCCATTTTAAAAATTTTGATCCTTTAGAATTTAAAGATTATACTTAATGAATTGTTTGTAAAGCTTAACATTATAGATAACATTTGATGATATTATGTTAATATTCGTAATTAAATAAGAATTTTTCAAAAAAAATAATTTTTTGAAAATTATTATTCAGGTTATAGCGCGTCTTTTAAGTCAGTTTTTTAAAGTCTTACATTGAGGTGAACTTTCTGTTGTTTAGTTGTAAGTGCTTTATAATATGTGGGTTGTATTTTTTTGTAGGTTTATTACTACTATTATTAATGTATTATAAATAGTTACTGTAAGTCATTAGTAAATTGATAAAAATTCAAAGATTGATTAATTTTTGTGCTAATAATTATGCTTTGCGTGTTAAAAATAGTTAATTTCGTCATGTTCAATAACAATAACCCTAATATTATTTAAAATGAAAAAACAAATTAAAGTTGGAATTTTTGCTTTAGCAGCAATGGCCTTTACATTCACATCTTGTGAAAAAGAATCTGTAGATGCAATGGAAATTGAGGAAGCAGCAGTAGAGGAAGTTAATTCATCTGCAGGTAGAGCAATGGTAACTGATCAAGAGGTTTTAGGTAAAATCACACACCTAGGTCTTGATGCAGGAGTTGTAACAAAAGGTGATTTTCACCTTCCAGATGGATCTGTAGAGAGTCGTATATATATTGGCGATGACTTAGTAGTTACTAATAAACAGTTAGATGCTATTATGGAAGTTGATGGAGCAACTCGTCAGTTTAGAACTAATAACCTTGTGACAGGAAGTAACCGTACAGTAGATATCATCGGTTATACTGGTGGTGGTTTTGCACTTTCTAGTAAGGCTCAAACAGCTTTGCAGTGGGCGGTAAATAACTATAACAGAATTTCTGGATCTGCATTACGTTTTAACCTTACTTTTGGAACAAACTACGGTAATAAGGACATGGTTGTATATGACAACTCAGCAAATAATCCAGGAGTTAGTGGAGGTGTGGCTGGTTTCCCATCAAACGGACTTCCTAATAAATTTGTACAGATTTACGGTCTAGAAGGACTAGATACAAACACAAATGAGCACGTAATCACTCACGAGATTGGCCACTCTATAGGTTTCCGTCACTCTGATTACTATGATCGTGCAAGTTGTGGATCTAATCAAAATGAAGGTACTGCTGGAGTTGGAGCTATCCAATTACCTGGTACTCCAACGAGAGACTTTGACTCTATCATGCAAGCTTGTTTTGGAGCTGGAGAAGATGGTGAATTTTCTTCAAATGATGTAGTAGCATTGCAAGCAATGTACTAAGCTAAGCATTTAAATAAAATTATTTTTAACACCTTGTCTAATTAGGCAAGGTGTTTTTTTTATGCTTTCGCGAAAGCTTAACTTTACATTTTTACGGTTGCTCCAACATAGCTAAACTCGTATCTTAGACTGTCACAAAAGTACTTATGAAAAAATACATCACTCTTGCCGTAATACTTTTTACAGCAAGCACGGCAATAGCACAGTTTTTAGAATCAAAAAAAAACCTACTCACAGAAACGGGTTTTTTTACAACTCACTATGATCAAAGTGAGGATAAACTGTATCTAGAGGTAGATAAGCTTGATACAGAATTTATTTTCGTACACTCATTGCGCACGGGACTTGGAAGTAATGATATAGGTTTAGATCGCGGCCAGTTAGGGGGTACTGCTATTGTGAAATTTCAGAAAGTAGGTAATAAACTACTACTCACACAGCCTAATCAAAACTATAGAGCAATCACAGATAATGAATTAGAAAAAAAATCCATTGAGGAAGCATTTGCAAGATCTGTTCTTTTTGGATTTCCTATAAAAGAGACATCTAAAGGGGTTTATCTCATTGATTTCACACCATTTTTAATGGAAGATACTCATGGAGTAGCTTCTAGACTTAAAAGACTTAAAGAAGGAAACTATAAAATAGATAAAACTAGGAGTGCCTTGTTCTTAGAACGAACTAAAAGTTTTCCAGAAAATACAGAATTTGAATCACTACTCACTTTTAAAGGAGAGGCTACAGGTAGAAATATACGTACTGTAGCTCCTGAGTCTAGTGCAATTAGTATCATACAACATTATTCTTTTGTAGCGCTTCCAGATGATAATTTTTCCCCTAGAACGTTTGACCCTAGGGCAGGTTCTATTGCCACCACCTTTCTAGATTATGCAACCCCAATACAAGATCCCATCGTAAAACGATTTGCAAATAGACATCGTTTAGAAAAATTAGACCCAGAAGCTGAACTTAGTGAAGTAGTAGCGCCTATAATTTATTATTTAGATAGAGGCACACCAGAGCCTGTAAGGTCTGCATTAATTGAAGGTGCAAGTTGGTGGAATGAGGCGTTTGAAGCGGCAGGATTTAAAAATGCTTTTCAAGTTAAAATGCTTCCTCCAGATGCAGACCCAATGGATGTACGTTATAATGTGATCCAATGGGTACACCGCAGTACCAGGGGCTGGAGCTATGGGGCAAGTGTGACTGACCCTCGTACAGGAGAGATCATTAAAGGGCATGTGAGTTTAGGGAGCCTTAGAATAAGGCAAGATTTTTTAATAGCGCAGGCATTAATGAACAAACCTTTTAAGAATGCTGATGATAATTATCAACCTATGCTTGATATGGCTCTGGCCAGAATTCGACAATTAAGTGCTCACGAGGTTGGTCATACCTTGGGTTTTGCTCATAATTTTGCCTCCAGTACGAATGGTCGTGCTAGTGTTATGGATTATCCACACCCTTCATTAAGTTGGAGTGGTGATCAGATTGATTTTTCTGATGCTTACGCTACAGGTATAGGTGTTTGGGATAAAGTGACTGTTCAATACAGTTATGGTATCCCTAAAAGAAACGTAGCTGAGGAGAAGTATCGTTCAAATATTCTCTTAAAAGCAGAAAGTGAAGGGCTCCGTTATATTACAGATAGTGATGCAAGAGCACAAGATGGAGCACACTATAAAGCTCACCTTTGGGATAACGGCTCTAACCCTGCAGAGGAACTTGATCAATTATTGAAATTAAGATCAAAAGCCATTGCTAATTTTTCTATAGAAAACATAAGGACAGGGGAGACACTGTCCACTTTAGAGGATGTTTTTGTTCCACTATATTTTTATCACAGATATCAAACTGAAGCTGCTGTAAAAATGATAGGAGGAATGAATTATAACTATACAGTTAAGGGAGATCCAAACCTAGAAGCAACAGTTATTCTTAGCAATAAAGAGCAAAGGAAAGCACTCGCCAGTGTTTTAAAAACTGTAACTTCAGAGCATCTAGCCATTCCAAAAAGTAAATTAGCACTATTTCCTCCCAGAGCTTATGGATATGGACGCACACGTGAAAGTTTTAAAAGTAATCTTGGAGTTGCTTTTGATCCCTTAGGAGCAGCCGCAACAGCTAGTGATATGACTCTTGGCTTATTACTCAATCCTCAGAGAGCCAATAGAATGGTGTATCAAAAATCAATAGATCAAAACCAAATGGGACTTAATACAATGTTATCTCAACTTGTTAAAGAAACTCTCTTTGCTAAGCAAAAAGATACCTATAAAGAGGAAATCCAGCGATCTATAAATTTTAATGTTGTAAAGCACTTAAAAAATCTAGCTATAAGCCCTATCTCAATACCACAAACAAAAGCATATGCTAGAGCACAATTGAAAACTCTAAGAGCTACACTTTCAAAATCAGTAAAAGATCCACACCATTCTTTTCTAATTGATGAGATCGATGCATTTATGAAATCCCCAGAAAAATTTAAAATTATTCCTTCTCCTAAGATTCCAGATGGATCACCCATAGGTTGTATGGAATAATGCTTTCGCGAAAGCGTATACTTCTCAAAAAAATTTAGAAAATAAGCTTAAGCTATTTAGTAGTTAAGTTAGTCCATAAAAATTATTTCATACAGTATAAAAGTAATATGAAAATAGATTTACGCTCAGATACACTAACCAAGCCCACAAATGAAATGCTCTCATTTATGATGAAAGCAGAAGTGGGGGATGATGTTTACAAAGAAGACCCTACTGTGAATATGCTTGAGGAAAAACTCGCAAGTATGTTTGGTATGGATAGCGCCTTATACTTTCCCACAGGAAGTATGGCCAATCAAGCAGCAATTAAAATGCATACGCAACCTGGAGAGCAGCTTATTGCAGATAAGTATGCACACGTTTATAATTATGAAGGAGGTGGCGTTTCCTTTAATAGTGGCGTTTCTTGTAAGCTAATTGATGGTCATCGCGGAATGATTACTGCCCCACAGGTAGAAGCAGCTATTAATCCGCCAGATTTTTATCACAGTCCTCTCACGAGTTTGGTCTGTTTAGAAAACACAACCAATAAAGGAGGTGGGGCATGTTATGACCTTGAGGAAATAAAAAAGATCAAACAAGTTTGTAATACACATGGTCTTGGACTGCATCTAGATGGAGCTCGCTTATGGAATGCTATTGTTGCTACAGATAGTAAGGCTACAGACTTTGGCGAATTATTTGACACCATATCTGTATGTTTATCTAAAGGTCTGGGGGCTCCTATGGGTTCTGTACTTATCGGAAAAAAACCGTTAATGGATAAAGCTATGCGTGTGCGCAAAGTTTTAGGTGGTGGTATGCGCCAGATGGGATACATGGCGGCGGCAGGATTATATGCTTTAGAACATCACATCGATCGCATGGCAATAGATCATAAAAGGGCTCAAGAACTGGGAGCACTATTGGCTAACACTGATTTTGTCTCTAATGTAGAGCCTATGGACACCAATATTTTGATATTTAACCTTAAAAAGGAGGTAGATCAAAATGTCTTTACTTCACAATTATTAAGTAACGATATATACATAAGTGATATGGGTCAAGGGAAGTTGAGAATTGTCACTCACTATGATTATTCTCAAGATGCTCATGATTACTTAATGAACTTCTTAAAGAATTTAAAAGTTGAATAAATAATTATTGATTTAATTTGAATCAATACATTGCTATATACCACCTTTTGAGAAGGTGGTATATAGCTTTTAGTATCTATACGCTTTCGCGAAAGCGTGCACATTATAAAAAATTATTTAAACATATCCATACCAGGGATATTTGGCATTCCTTCCTTTGCTACAGCCGCCATTTCTGTATCATGTATATTCTGAGCTTTCTCTAGTGCTTTATTAATAGTTAAAATCAAATAATCCTCAAGTTGATCCTTATCTTCCAATAGAGAATCATTTATCAGGATTTCTTTTATTCTACCATTTGCTACAGCAGTAACCTCAAGTAATTGGTCTGATGACTTTTCGTTTACATAAACTGTCTTAAGTCTTTCTTTTGTTTCTTCTGCTTTAGCTTTAGCTTCTTGTAGTTTCCCCATTAAGCCCATCATATCTCCAAACATAATCTTGTTTTTAAAATTTATAACTACAAATTTATTAAATTCACAGCCCGCAAATTTTAACTTAAGAAACATTTAGTTCTTTTTGCAATATTCTACAATCAAAGACTAATTACATTTTATAAAGCCCACAATTTGAGTAAAAAAAATCAAGCACCCGTAGCAATTAAAAGGCCTGTTAACCTAGAAATGCATGGAGATACTCGAGTAGATGATTATTTCTGGATGAGAGAAAGAGATCACCCAGAGGTGATAGATTATTTAGAGAAAGAAAATGAGTATTACATTCAAATGACAGCTCACACGAAGGATTTTCAAAAGTCACTGTTTGAAGAAATGAAAGGTCGTATTAAAGAGGAGGATGCCTCAGTCCCTTATAAAAATAATGGATACTGGTACTATCGCCGTTTTGAAACCGGTAAAGATTATCCTTTTTATTGTCGTAAAAAGGGCACTTTAGATAGTAAAGAAATTATTGTTTTTGATAACAACGAGATGGCAAAAGATCATGCTTATTTTAGCCAGGCCGGTTATGCTGTTTCAGAAGATAATACCGTGGCTGCATTTGGAGTTGATACTGTGAGTCGACGTCAGTACACTATAAAGTTCAAAAATCTAATCACGGGAGAAATCTATCCAGAAGAAATAAAAAATACTACAGGTGGTGCTGTATGGGCAAATGATAATAAAACAGTTTATTACTCCCGTAAAGATGAAGAAACATTACGATCAAACCAAATCTTTAAGCACACCCTAGGAACAGACCCATCTTTAGATATTCTTGTCTTTCAAGAAAATGATGAAACATTTTATACGTATGTGTATAAAACAAAATCAAAAAAATATATAGTGATAGGGTCTGATAGTACTCTCACTAGCGAATTTAGATTTGCGCCTGCTATATCAGGAACCTCAGATTTTAAAATTTTTCAAGAACGTGTACGTGGTATGGAATATACTATATCTCACTATGATGATTTTTTTTATATACAAACCAATAAAGACAAGGCCTACAATTTTAAATTGATGAAAACCCCAGAGTCAACAACAACAATGTCTCATTGGGTAGATGTAATACCACACAGGGAAGATGTTTTACTGGAGGATGTAGAGATTTTTAGAGATTTTCTCGTTGTAAGTGAGCGTAGCAACGGCCTTAATAAAATAAATATAAAAAGTTGGGATCATCAAATAGATTATTACTTACCATTTGATAATGAAACCTATGACGCATATCCTACCACAAACATAGATTTTAATACTTCGATTCTTAGGTATGCATATAATGCGCTCAATACACCAAGCTCTGTTATCGAATTTGACATGGTTAGTAAAGAGAAAAAAATTCTCAAGGAACAGGAAATTTTAGGGGGGACTTTTGATAAAATTAATTATACTATGGAACGTATTTGGGCCACAGCCCAAGATGGAGTTAAGATTCCCGTTTCTTTAGTTTATCATAAAGACACAAAAAAAGACGGCAACGCTCCATTACTTCAATATGCATATGGAAGCTATGGGAGCACTACAGATGCTTCTTTTTCAAGTATACGATTGTCGCTTTTAGATAGAGGTTTTATTTATGCCATTGCACATGTACGTGGGGGAGAGTACTTAGGGCGTAAGTGGTATGAAGAGGGTAAATTACTCAAAAAGAAGAATACCTTTACAGACTTTATTGATGTATCAAAGCTGCTTATTGATCAAAATTACACTTCTGCAAATCATTTGTACGCCTACGGAGGTTCAGCAGGGGGGTTATTAATGGGGGCAATTATTAATATGGCACCAGAACTTTATAATGGTGTGATTGTAGCGGTGCCTTTTGTAGATGTAGTGACCACCATGCTTGATGATACCATACCGCTCACTACTGGAGAATATGACGAGTGGGGAAATCCTAACGAGAAGAAGTATTATGATTATATGAAAAGTTATAGCCCTTATGATAACGCTTTCGCGAAAGCGTACCCGCATATATTTGTTACAACGGGTTATCATGATAGTCAGGTGCAATATTGGGAACCAGCAAAATGGGTTGCAAAACTAAGAGATATAAATACTGGAGAGAAGAATATTTTCTTTCATATTAATATGGATGCTGGTCATGGCGGTGCATCTGGGCGATTTGAAGCGCTCAAAGAAGTTGCACAAGACTATACATTTTTGTTAGATTTAGAAGGTATTGAAAAATAAAAAATGTAACGGTTGTTTATAACTGCATGAGATTGAGCTGGTAGCGTATTATTCCATTAGGAATATTTATAGTATTTTTGCCCTGTTTTGTGTAAATGTTTCAACTGGAAACACGCATAAAATTCTAACATTGATATATGAATAGAGATCTAAACGTGTATGATAATGTGTTGCAATTAGTTGGTAACACTCCACTCATCAAGTTAAATAAGATTACAAACAACTTTGAAGGAAGTTATTTTGCAAAGGTAGAAGCCTTTAACCCAGGACATTCTTCAAAAGACCGTATAGCCCTTCATATTATTGAGGAAGCAGAGCGTACTGGTATTTTAAAACCGGGAGATACTATAATAGAAACTACATCAGGAAATACAGGATTTAGTATTGCGATGGTGAGTGTTATTAAGGGGTACGACTGTATACTGGCGGTAAGTTCAAAATCTTCACCAGATAAAATTGATGCCCTCAAAGCAATGGGAGCAAAAGTTTATGTCTGTCCAGCCCACGTAAGTGCAGATGATCCTAGATCTTATTACAGTGTTGCAAAGCGCCTTCATGAAGAAATGAAGGGCTCTGTATACATTAATCAATATTTTAATGAGCTCAATATTGATGCACATTTCAACACAACAGGGCCAGAAATTTGGGAACAAACAGAAGGTAAAATTACGCACCTTATAGCTTGTAGTGGTACTGGAGGTACGATCTCTGGGGTAGCTCGATTTTTGAAAGAAAAAAATAAGGATATTAAAATAGTTGGGATCGACGCATATGGTTCTGTTCTGCAAAAATACCATCAGACTAGAGAGTTTGACTCTTCTGAAATTTATCCCTACCGAATTGAAGGATTGGGTAAAAATCTAATTCCATCGGCAACAGATTTTGATGCGATAGATCATTTTGAAAAAGTAACTGATGAAGAAAGTGCACATAGTGCGCGAGAGATTGCAGTTTCTGAAGGTTTATTTGTAGGATACACAAGTGGAGCAGCTATACAAGGGCTTAAGCAACTTGAGGCTCAAGGAGAGTTTACTAAAAATAGTTGTGTTGTTGTTGTATTTCCAGATCATGGAAGTAGGTACATGAGTAAAGTTTTTTCTGATAAGTGGATGCATGAGCAAGGCTTTTTTGATAGTCAAAATGAAGAAGCTGTTGCTACCATAGAGTACATTAAATAATTCTTTTTTTATAATTTTAAAAAACTCCTTTAATCAAGGAGTTTTTTTTTGCCGTAATTTCAGTAGATTTTATAGTGTTTGTATTTAATTGGCAAAGATCAAGTAGTACATAAAATTTTAATTTTTTGTATTTTTGCACCTGTTTTCAAAACAAGTATATGAAAGATTTATTTGACAAAATTTATAAGGATAAAGGGCCTTTAGGGAAATGGGCTTCAGTTGCAGAAGGATATTTTGTTTTTCCCAAGCTCGAAGGGCCTATCTCTAATAGGATGCGTTTTCAAGGAAAAGAAGTGATCACTTGGAGTGTAAATGACTATTTAGGGTTAGCTAATATGCCTGAAGTTCGCGCAGTAGATGCGCAAGCTGCTGCAGATTATGGTGCTGCTTATCCTATGGGAGCTAGAATGATGTCTGGTCATACAGCATTGCATGAGCAGTTACAAAATGAGTGTGCTGAATTTGTTCAAAAAGAAGCTGCTTACCTTTTAAATTTTGGATATCAAGGGATTATGTCCACCATAGATGCATTAGTAGGAAAAGATGATATTATTGTGTATGATGTAGATACCCATGCCTGCATCATAGATGGTGTTCGTTTACATATGGGAAAACGATTTACCTACAAGCACAACGATATGGAAAGTATCGAGAAAAACCTAGAGCGTGCTACAAAAATGGCAGAGCAAACAGGAGGAGGCATCTTAGTTATTTCTGAAGGTGTTTTTGGAATGAGAGGTGAACAAGGAAGACTGAAAGAAATTGTTGCGCTTAAAAAGAAGTTTAACTTTAGGTTACTTGTAGATGATGCTCACGGTTTTGGAACGCTTGGAAAAACAGGAGCAGGAGCAGGAGAAGAGCAAGGAGTTCAAGATGAGATTGATGTATATTTTGCAACCTTTGCAAAGTCTATGGCATCTACAGGAGCATTTATTGCTGGTGATCAAGAAATTATTGATTATTTAAAATATAATTTACGTTCTCAAATGTTTGCAAAATCTTTGCAAATGCAATTGGTTGTTGGAGCGCTTAAGCGTCTAGACATGCTTCGTACAATGCCAGAATTACGTGAAAAATTATGGGAGAATGTGAATGCACTCCAAGGTGGACTAAAGGAAAGAGGTTTTGATATTGGAACCACACAATCTTGCGTAACTCCAGTATATTTGAAAGGTAGTGTTCCAGAAGCAATGGCTCTTGTAAAAGACCTTCGTGAAAACCACGGAGTTTTCTGTTCGATTGTTGTGTACCCTGTAATTCCAAAAGGACTAATCTTGCTGAGAATGATTCCTACAGCGTCACATACTCTTACAGATGTGTCAGAAACATTGGATGCTTTTGAAGCTATTCGTGAGCGATTAGATAATGGTACTTACAAAAGATTATCTGCAGCTGTATCTGCTCAATTTGAATAATTTAGAAGAGTTTCAATAAAGTAAAAACAGCCAGATTTCATTAGCTATCTGGCTGTTTTTTTTTACTTCTATATCTAGACATAAAAATGTATTATCCTAAAAAGTATTGTCTGATATCTGTTTTAAAAATTGAGTGTTAACCTCATGTTTACCTTCGAACATTTTAACCCCAAGGCGACCTTCAAATAAATTACTTCCTAATAATTGCTGTTCCGTCTTTATGGCTTCAGTTATATACTCATCCTTATTTCCGTACAAATACGTGACTGTTGTCAATGGAGAAAGAAAATTAAAATCGTCTTTAGAGAGTTCTTCTGGAATAGCACCAGAATGTAACAAAAGAGTGTGACATGAAATTTTTCTGCTTGCAATCCATCGTGTAATAAGAGAAACTCCTTGAGAGTATCCCATTAAAATAATTTTTACTTCTCTGTTACTCCACTTACTCGATTCTTTTTTCCATACCTGATCTAAATAATTGAAAACATTTTCAATTTCTAAAGCTCTGTTTTCTTTAGTAAGCCAGCTGGCACCTATGTATTTAAATTTTTTATCTTGATAGTATTTGCTAGGAGCTTGTGGCGCAACAATATAGTTTGTAATAGGGTCTAAATGTTCAAAGTATTTTATAAAGTATTTGCTTAAATAGCCCATACCGTGAAGCGTTAGCCAAACATTTTTTGTTTTGGCTGTAAGGGTGTTAAGCGTGTTATAGGTATTTGTATGAATATATGATACTTGGTTTTCTGTCATGAGATATTTATAAATTATCTTTCTAGATGGCACAAAAATATGAGTAAATGTAAGTTTTAAGGCAAAAAAAAATCACTCTAGGAGTGATTTTTAGTAGGTAAGATTTTTTATATATTGATTCCCACAGGAAGTAATTTCTTGTATTTACGTCTATTAGATCTCATAAATTTCGCTATCTCTGGACTTGTAGGTACGAGATTGATTTCTCTGTCTTTTACCTCATTGAAAACTGCTATTATAAAATCATTCATATGATCTTCAGTACCTTCTGGCATTGAGATTTTAGTCAGAAAGATTTTACGGTCTTGGAGTGAGTATTCCATTTTTGCCATCTTTCCTTCAAAGGTGGCCTCAAATTGTCTTAAAAATTCATTATCTGTCAATTCAACTGCTGTCATCACTTCCATAAATTTGAATAAAATATTAAGGTATTTGTATATTAATTAACGCACTTCTAGTAAATCTCTTTATAATTTTGATGTTAGAAATACCAGTATAAGAAGAGCATAAAAAAATAACGTTTAATTAAGTGTAAAGTCTTGTAAATGTACGAAAAATTCACGAAATAGGCACTGTATGATTGTTAAACCCTTACTATAAAGATAGATGACCCATTTATATTTGATGCCTGGAATGGCGGCAAATCCAAAAATTTTTGATCAAATACATTTACCTGAAGAAAAGTACACATTACATTACCTTGAATGGATACTACCAAAAGTTAACGAAAGTATTGAAGACTATGCTTTAAGAATGTCGAAAGCTATTGAGCATAAAAATGTAGTATTATTAGGAGTTAGCTTCGGTGGGATTATAGTTCAAGAGATGGCTCGTCATTTAAATGTAAAGAAAATAATAATTGTAAGTAGTGTAAAAAGTAAATTGGAGTTACCTAGGAGAATGAAGCTTTCGCGAAAGCTAAAACTTTATAAACTTCTACCAATGCGCCTAGTAGAGGATATTGAAGCTCTTGCAAAATATGCTTTTGGAGAGTCTTTAAAAAATAGACTTGCGCTTTATAAAAAATACCTTTCTATGAATGACAGAAGGTATATGAAGTGGGCGGTTCGGGAGATGGTTTGTTGGAACCAAATTATCCCAAAAGATGACATTATACATATACATGGAGATCATGATAAGGTCTTTCCAATAAAATATTTAAACAACCCTATCATCATTACTGGCGGAACCCATATTATGATTATAACAAAAGCAAAATGGTTTAATAAAAACCTACCAAAATTGATTGAAAATTAGTATATTAATATAAACACAAAGGATATGAAGATGATGAAAAAAATTATAGCAGGTGTAGCTGTTGTTGCTATAGCAGGAATTGTTATTAATGCAGCACAGGCTCCACAAGATAAAGTTGACCAAGTACTAGTAGAAAAGCAGATTGAGCAAGATAAAAAGCTATTAAATGACTACAATGTATATGCGATTCCTATGCCAGATGATTTAAATTTTGCCGGTGAGGCGGTTCCTGTTGAAAATCCGGATATTTATGAGCGTATGGATAGGGAGTTGCTAGTAAATACTTACTGGCAATCTAATGCCTTGTTAATTTTTAAAAGAGCTCATAAATACTTTCCTATCATAGAGACTATTTTAAAAGAGGAGGGTGTGCCAGATGACCTTAAATACCTAGCAGTAATTGAGAGTGGATTAACTCAGGCAGTATCTCCTGCAAGGGCTACTGGATTTTGGCAAATTTTGAAAGAAACAGGAAAAGAGTACGGCTTAGAAGTGAATGATAATGTTGATGAACGTTATCATATAGAAAAATCTACTCGTGCAGCTTGTAAATATTTAAAGGCTTCTAAAGAGAGGTTTGGCAGTTGGACAGCGGCAGCTGCGGCATATAATGCAGGCAACTATGGCGTTTCAAGAAGATTTGAGGAACAGAATGTAGATAACTATTATGATCTTTTACTTGGAGAGGAAACAGGTAGATACGTTTTTAGAATAATCGCTTTTAAAGAAATTTTAAGTAACCCAAAAAAATATGGATTTAATTTTAATGACACACACATGTACAAAGCGGTACCTACATACAAAGTTGAAGTAGATACTGCCGTTTCTGATTTTGTAAAGTTTGCCGAAGGATTTGGAATTAATTACAAAATATTAAAAATCCATAACCCATGGTTGAGAGAGCCTAATCTAAACAATAGTTCAAAGAAGAAGTATTATATAGAAATTCCTAAAGAGGGTATTTATGATGTAGGGAAATAATTTTTAAATTTATCTTTACAAAAAAGGGACTGATTTTTTAAATCAGTCCCTTTTTACATGCAGGGATGTTAGGAATACCCTATTTTTATATTGTAATAAAATAAAAAGATAGATATGAACGCTACAATTATAATCGCACTAATTATTATAGGACTAGTTGCAGGAATTTTGAGTGGCGTAATGGGTGTAGGTGGGGGTGTAGTAATGATACCTCTCATGATCTTATTACTAGGATTTAATCAACATCAAGCTCAAGGAACAAGTCTTGCGGTATTAGCGGTTCCGGTTACCTTTTTAGCTGCTTATAATTATTACAATGCTGGATTTGTTAACTGGAAGTATGCAGCTGTTATTGCTGTATTCTTTATTATAGGTGGATTAGTAGGCTCAAGAATAGCTGTAACCTTAGATCAAAAAACTTTAAAACGTATATTTGGAGGAATTCTACTAATTATTTCTATACGTATGTTGTGGGGTAAATAGGAAATTTAGAAACTGAAATTAAATTAACTATTTAGATTCTATTTATAAAATAACATTATGAAGATAAGTAAGAGATAGTATTTTTTTTGAAAAAAAATAAATAAAAAATAATAAGATTTACTTGTTAATCACTATGGGAGAGTGACTTAATTGCGCTTCCTCAAAAAATAATGAAGTAATGGCATTTTTGTAAAGCTCATAATTTTCTAAAGAGGCCTCATCTTTACTTTCAGAAATTTCATTAGACAATCTCTTTTTGATATCTACAATTTCATATTGTGAGGTAAGGGTATATGCTAGTGGGAGTCCAAAAGAATGCTTTAAATTTTTAATTATAAGTGTATAGTTATTATCAGCGTCATCTACGTATAAAATGTCTATATTCTTATGGTAACCTTTAGCTAATTCTTTAACTTTTTTGTGCTCTCCCCAAAATAATAAGACAATTTTAATTTGATCACCATAGTGATCTGCTAGTTCATTAAGAGCTGGTAGCTCACCTTTACAACTTAATCTCCAACTCGAATATGTAAGTAGTAAAACTGGTTTTTCAAAATCACTTAACTGAACATCCTTCTTAGCTAAATTTTTAACTGTAAAGTTATTCATTAGAGAGCCAGATAATTTTTCCTCTACTAAGGTTTCAAAAAGGGTGTTGATTTTATCCTTTTGCATATTAGAGATTGCCTTCTCTACATTTGCTAGGTATTCAGGTAAGAAAACATCAATTGCTTCAGAAAAATATAGTTGAGAATTCTGAGCATTTGCATTCAGTAGCGTAAAAAATCCAAATATGAGTAAAAGTCTTTTCATAAGTTATATTTGGGGGTGCAGCAAATATATACTCCTGATAATGATAAAATTAAATTTTTCGTCAAAGTACTTATAAATTGGGTTGAAATACAAATCAATTTCTTTTTTTTTAGTAAAAACCAATTTTTCACTTAAAAATTATCAACAAATTTAATTGCTAATTAAAAAAACACAAGTTGTTCATTATCAATAAGTCAACAAATTGATCAATTACCTTTTGTTTTCTTATTTTTAAATTTAGGGCGTAGCAATTGAGAAGATTTTTGTTTTGATCTTTCTAAACCCGTGGCAGAATTTCTGCTCATCATATCTTCTCTTTTTTTACGAATATCTTTATCAGTAGCTTTTTGGATGAATTTAGGTTGATCTTCCTCTCTATTTTTAAAATCCTTTTTTTGAATTTCTGAAGTTTCAGGAAGATTCGTTTTTTCTATATTTTCATTGTCCATAAAGAAACTTTCATCTATTTCTGGAAGTGGGATACCCTCTATTTCTCTCAAAACAAATGGAGCCTCCCCTTTGAATATGTCTTCTTTACTAAGAAGCCTTTCTTCACCACGCCAATTAAAACCTTCAAATGTTTGCGATTGATCTAAAAATTGAGATTCCGGAAATATGTCACCGCCAGGATTTTTACGTTTATAAACCTCATCTATAGTCTGTTCTGTAAAAATAATTTCTATAGAGGCAGATTTACTTTTGTCTATACCTATTAATTCTCCATTTTCTTCTCTTAAGTAAACAATACTCTCTGCATTTTTTATGATGTCCACTCTTTCGAGCTCATTTTTTTTATTAAAAAAGCCAAAAAGTTTTTGCCCTTTTATTTGATTATACCCAGAAATACTATCCTTTTGAGCTATAAAAGCATTATCAAAGACTTTAAGAGAATCTATTTTTTCAGTCTTAGTATTGCTAATTAAATGTATGCTGTCTCCAGTAATTTGGCTTTGCTCATTCCACAGAATGGGTTTGCCTATCATTTGGGTAAGACCTGTTGCTTGGTTTGTATGTAGAGAATCACTCTTGCCACTGAGGTTGCTTTTGTACAACTTTACATTTTTGTAAGCACGTATAATACGATTTTCTGGTTTTCCAGTAAGTAATAATTTGTCACCATGTACATAAACAGAGTCATTATCTTCAACCGTAATTGCTACTGCCCGCTGAGTTATCATTACAGAGTCTTTAGCTCGATACACCTCAGCATAATGTCCTTTAATTAAACTTCTGTTTATAGTGTCTAATACTTTTATATTATTGGTGGCACTCGCAAAATTTTTGTTTCGGTCAAAGTAGAGACTATCTCCATAAACTTGTCTATTGTCATAGTCGATGCGAGAATTTTTTACAAAATAGCCATAGTCATTTGCAGTATCATAAAATCCGCGTTCACAGTAAACCTTTGATGTTTTAGAGGTTATTGTGGTAGGGCCGTATAGATATGCATGCTCAGGTACACTATAAAAATCTAGTTGCTCACTGAGGATGGTATATTCAGGATTAGTTACTACTACTTGATTAATGAAAGATATTTTATCATCTTCAATATAATAACGACCTACACGACTCGTAATTTTACTATTTGGTGAGGTCACTACTCCACCTGTACGGTAATAGGCCTGTTGAGTATTTCGGTTGAAGTACATGGTATCTGTTGTGACCGTTGTCGTGTCTTTTTTTAAAAAAACGTTTCCTGCTGCATATGCAAACTTCGTATCACCATTATATTCTATATACTTGCTGCGCATAGAAACGGAGTCTCCTTGTTTCATGCGCACATTTCGGTATGCTTTTACAAAGTTTTCCTCTTTATAAAAAAATGCAAGGTCACACCACATTTCTGCGCCATCATGTTCTATATAGACTTGCTCGCTATCCCCTTTTTGAAATATAACGGCACCCGGAAATTCTTCTTCGTTAATTCTCTCAATAGGGGAGTTGATAAGTATACGTTTTGAATTTTCTTGTTGCGCTTTTGCGAAAAAGGATATACTTATTAAGCCTATCAATAAAAAGTAGCATTGTTTTTTCATGACTTACAAAAATAATCAAATCACATACCGAAATCAGTAAGCTGTATTAAAATTTGAAGTTAACTTCCGATTTCTCATTGTTTGTTATTTAATAACAAAAAACCCGCTTCTAATGAAACGGGTTTTGTTACTTACTGTTTTCGCGAAAGCAAACTATACATATTATCTCAAGATCGTTTGAGTTCTGTCTGGTCCTACAGATACAATTTTAATTGGAGTTTCTAATTCTTTCTCAAGATACTCAATGTAATCGTTAAGAGCTTTAGGAAGTTGATCTGCTTGAGTCATACCCGTTAGATCTTCAGACCATCCATCCATTTCTTTATATACAACCTCAACGTTTTCTGGTTCAATATTATAAGGGAGATGCTCGATTGTCTCGCCTTTGTACTTATATGCAGTACAGACTTTGAGTGTGTCAAAGCCAGAAAGAACATCACCTTTCATCATCATTAATTGTGTTACACCATTCACACGTACAGCATACTTGAGAGCAACAAGGTCTAACCACCCACAACGACGTGCACGACCAGTAGTGGCACCAAATTCATTACCTACGCGGCCCATAGTCTCACCATCTTCATCAAATAGCTCAGTAGGAAAAGGACCAGAACCTACACGCGTGGTGTAAGCTTTAAAAATCCCAAATACTTCACCTATTTGATTAGGAGCAACCCCTAGGCCTGTACAAGCTCCAGCAGCAGTAGTGTTTGAGGAGGTGACATATGGATACGTTCCAAAATCAATGTCGAGTAATGAACCTTGAGCTCCTTCTGCTAGTATAGTTTTACCATTTTTCTGAGCTTGGTACAAATATTCTTCTGAGTCTATAAATTTTAATGACTTTAATGTTTTTATAGCAGCAAAAAATTCTGCCTCTAATTCGTCAAGGTCAAATTCAATTTTTGCATCGTAAAAATCGATCATCGAGATATGTTTATCCCTAAGTGAAGTATAACGGTCTTTCCAATCTGCTAGTTCTAAATCTCCTACACGTATACCATTACGACCCGTTTTGTCCATATATGTAGGACCTATTCCTTTAAGAGTAGAGCCTATTTTTGCCTTTCCTTTTGAAGCTTCAGAAGCTGCGTCTAGTAAGCGATGTGTAGGAAGAATTAGGTGGGCTTTGCGTGAGATGGCAAGTTTTGATGCATAATCCAAACCATCAAATTTATCGAGGTTTTGTAATTCTTTTTTAAAGATTACAGGATCAATTACAACGCCATTACCTATGATATTCATTGCATTGTCATGAAATATTCCAGATGGAATGGTGTGTAATACATGCTTTATTCCATCAAACTCAAGTGTATGCCCTGCGTTAGGTCCTCCTTGAAAGCGTGCAATGATGTCGTAGTCTTTTGTAAGAACATCAACAATTTTTCCTTTTCCTTCGTCGCCCCATTGGAGACCTAGTAGTAAATCTACTGCCATTATATTATTCTTGGTTAGTTGTGTTTTTCTTTCCGTAGAAATAAAGAGAGTGTTTATCTATAGTGATATCAAATACTTCTTCTATAGTCTTTTTAATAGATTGTATACGAGGATCACAAAACTCGATGACCTCTCCAGTGTCTGTTAAAATCACATGGTCGTGTTGCTTATCAAAATAAGATTTTTCGTATTGTGCTTGATTGTTTCCAAATTGATGTTTGCGCACCAACCCGCATTCCAATAAAAGTTCTATCGTGTTGTAAAGGGTAGCTCTACTCACTCGATAGTTTTTGTTTTTCATATTGATATAGAGAGACTCTATATCAAAATGCTCTTCATTATTATAAATTTCTTGAAGAATTGCAAAACGTTCTGGCGTTTTACGGTGCCCTTTTTCTTCTAAATAGGCTGTAAAAACGCCTTTAACGACGTCTTGATCTTTATTAATGGTAGCTTTTAATGGCATTGCTTTTTGTAAAGGGCTAATTTACGTAATTAAACCCTAGTCACTTTATCGATCCCATCTATTTTTTTGAGATTTTCTATTAAGGTTTTTAACAATCCATTGTTTTGAACAACTACTATTATTTTTCCTCTAAAGACTCCTCCATTAGTAGTAAAGCTAAGACTCTTGATGTCTACATGCATATGATTAGAGATTTCTGCAGTGACCGTGTTTACCAATCCTAACTTATCAATACCTGTTAGAATAAGTTCCGTTTGATATCCAGTATCTGTAGAGTCAATCCACTTTGCTTTGATTACGCGGTAGGCATAATTACTACGCATGGAGATTGCATTGGGACAATTATTTTTATGAACTTTTATCCCATCCTTAATGGTGGTAAACCCAAAAACAGCATCTCCAGGTATGGGAGTACAACATTTTGCAAATGAGTAATCTAGTTTTTGTTCATCTGGCCCAAATACTAAAGAGTCATACGTATTTGTTATTTCATCCTTATCAACATCTGTTGGGGTTGTTCCCTTTCTAATTTTACTTTTTATAAAACTCATTAGAGCATTGCTACGAGAAGCCGCAAACTCTTTGATCATTTTATTGTCTATCGTTCCGTTACCTACTCTATAAAATAAATCAAGGCTTGTATTTAATTTAAAATAGGAAACAAGCTCATTGACCGTTTTTTCGTTGAGCGGAATTTTTTGAGATTTCAGTTTTCGCGCAAGCGTCACTTTTCCGTCATCTGCCAGTTCCTTTTTCTCATCTTTAAGAGACGATTTGATTTTAGCTCTTGCTCTAGCTGTTGTGGCATAGTCGAGCCAGTTATTAGTAGGGTGTGCAGATTCTGAGGTGATGATTTCTACTTGATCTCCACTTTTTAATTCATGACTTAGCGGCACTAATTTACCATTTACACGAGCACCTCTAGTATGCAAACCTACTTCTGTGTGTACACTAAATGCAAAATCAAGCGGTGTTGCTCCTTTAGGTAGTGATTTTAATTCTCCTTGTGGGGTAAAAACGAATATCTCTTTGTTGTAAAGATTTAGTTTGAAATTTTCTACAAAGTCTACGGCACTTTGTTCTGGATTTTCTAGGGCTTCTTGTAATCTATTAATCCACTCATCTAATGTAGATTCTCCAGTATTTCCTTGTTTATACTTGTAGTGAGCAGCATATCCTTTTTCTGCTATCTCATTCATCCGATCTGACCTTATTTGAACTTCAACCCATCTTCCTTTGAGGCCCATAACCGTGATGTGAAGTGCTTCATATCCAGTAGATTTTGGAGATGAAATCCAGTCACGTAATCTGGTGGGATTAGGTCTGAAGTGGTCTGTTACAATAGAATAAATTTTCCAGGCAAGAAATTTTTCATTTGCCTTGTCACTTTTATAGATAATACGTATTGCAAATTTATCGTAAACTTCATCAAAGGTAACTCCTTGAGAAAGAATCTTACGCCTTATACTATAGATAGATTTAGGACGGCCTTTTATTTCATAATTGAGACCTTCTGCATCCAGTGAGTCTTCAATTACTTTTTTAAAATCCTTTATATACTGATCTTGTTGCTCTTTACTCTCTTTGATTTTGTCTCTTATATCATTGTACACATCTGGCTCTGTGTGTTTTAAACTGAGATCTTCTAGTTCTGTTTTAATATTATAAAGTCCCATTCTATGAGCGAGAGGGGCGTAGATATAAAGGGTTTCACTAGAAATTTTTGCTTGTTTGTCTGGACGCATAGCATCCATGGTTTGCATATTATGTAATCTGTCTGCTATTTTTATAATAATTACTCGAGGATCATCATTAATTGTTAGCAACATTTTTCTGAAGTTCTCAGCCTGTAATGAAACATCTCGATCTTTTTTAAGATTAGATATTTTTGTAAGCCCATCAACAATACGAGCTACGGTTTCTCCAAACATTTGCTCAAGATCAGATAGCGTGTAGTCAGTATCTTCTACGACATCATGCAGTAAAGCACTTGCAATAGAAGTAGCATCTAGGCCTATTTCACTAGCCACGATTTGAGCAACAGCTAGAGGGTGGAAAATATACGCCTCACCTGACTTACGGCGTTGAGATTTGTGAGCATCTACTGCGACCTCAAAAGCCTTCCGTATCATCTTCTTATCGTCTTCAGAAAGTGTCTGGTAGCTTATACGCAGTAATTTTTTATACTGTCGTGTAAGCTCTTTGTTCTCTGCTTCTATAAATTCTTGAGTCAATTCCATAGTATATTTAAATGTACTATTTTCTTATAAATGGGCAAGGTGTTCAACTAAGGAATTTTAAGGAGTGGTGTATAGATTGTATATGCATGTTGTATTTGCCTTTTGATAGGAGTATGCTTTCGCGAAAGCGTAGATTGCTAAGATTTCTACAAGAAGATAATCATGTCTATCTCATAAGAACCTTTCATGATTGAGTTTATGAATTGAGTATCTTCGCTCCCTAAAATTAGTTTATGAGTATATTTTATATTTTGGCTGGATTTGCGCTGCTTGTAGTAGGAGGGGAGTTTTTAGTTAGATCTTCTGTGGGTTTATCTTTTAAGTTGAATCTTTCAAAAATGGTGATAGGGCTTACGGTAGTTTCTTTTGCCACTTCTGCACCAGAGTTATTAGTGAGTGTTCAAGCTGCGCTAGAGGGAAGTCCAGATATAGCACTTGGAAATGTGATAGGTTCTAATATTGCAAACATCGGATTAGTTTTAGGAGTTACTGCCATTATAAGTTCCTTAGGTGTCGATAGAGATTTTTATAGGTTTAATTGGCCTGTGATGGTATTATTTTCTATAGTTCTATATTTCTTGTTAGCTAATGACGGGAAACTTACAGCAAGTGAAGGTATAGGTCTTTTGTTAGGGCTTGCTGTCTATTTATTTTTTTTGATACGTCGTGCAAGAGGTGCTCAAAAAGCGCACTCCGAAGAGGTAGACGAACAATTAGCTACAACGTCATACTTTAAAATAATTATATGGCTGTTAATAGGTGGTGCAGCATTATATTTTGGGTCTGAGTGGCTTGTAAGGGGAGCTAAAGATCTAGCTTCGGCAGTAGGAATAAGTGAATATGCTATTTCGGTCACTGTTATTGCTATAGGAACTAGCGTTCCAGAGCTGGCAGCCTCTGTAATTGCTGCTCTTAGAAAAGAAAAAGCTATTTCCCTTGGTAACTTAATAGGGTCTAATATATTTAATATCGCTTCAGTACTAGGTATCACGTCTCTTATAAAACCTATAAATGTAATTGATCCAATTATTCTGGAGACTAATATTTTTTGGATGATAGGTTTTGCCGTTGTCTTATTGCCACTAGCATTTGTTCCTGTAAAATTAGAGTTAGGTAGATATAAAGGTTTGTTGCTTCTGGGTGCTTATTTGCTTTTTGTGGCTTTGACCTTTATTTAAATCTTTCTAGTTTGAAGTAAAAAATCATCAGAAATTGTTACTTGCTCTGTATTTTTTGGGATGGATAGTTTTTTCCACTTGTCAGTTGGAGTAACCCATTTTCTTGAACCATCAATGCTAATTTCTAAGGGCATGGTAAAGCCACGATTAGCATTATTAAACCGATAAGTCATTTCTTTTTTATCAAGCTTATATTCAAAAATTGGAATTTTACTAGATCGTAAATATTGATCAAAAAAGGGTGCTAGTTCAATGTCTAACTTTTCAGCAATATAATTTTCAATCATCGCAGTTGTAACTGTTTGATGATAGAATTCTGAGTTTAAACCCCTTAATACAGTTCGCCATAACTCATCATTATTTGTGATAGCTCTTAGTGTGTGTAAAATATTTGCACCTTTAAAATACATATCACCACTGCCTTCACTATCTACTCCATAACTTCCTATTATAGGCTTGTCGTTACGAATAGCTCTTCGCTGCCCAATAACATAGGAAGCGGCAGCTTCTTTGCCAAAGTGATAATCTAAATAAAGATTTTCTGAGTAGGTTGTAAAAGATTCATGAACCCACATATCTGCAACATCTTTGTTGGTAATATTATTTGCAAACCACTCATGCCCAGATTCGTGTATTAAAATATAATCAAACTTTAGACCTTCTCCAGTTCCAGATAAATCCCTTCCTAAATATCCGTTTTCAAATTTATTACCATAGGTAACTGAGCTTTGATGCTCCATACCTAAATATGGAACTTGAACTAATTTAAAACTGTCTTCATAGAAAGGATAAGGACCAAACCAGTGTTCAAAAGCTTCCATCATCATAGGAGCTTGTTTAAATTGCATACGAGCCTTTTCTTCATCTTCTCGCAATACCCAATAACTCATATCTAGTGCACCTTTCTCACCTTGATAGACCTCTTTAAAATTTATATAGTCCCCTATATTAATGTTTACTCCGTAATTGTTGATGGGATTTTTTACAGCCCAATGATAGGTCTTTGAGTGCGTAGAACTGTCAACTCCTACAAGTCGTCCATTAGAAACAGCTACCAGATGTTTAGGAACTGTTATATGCATATCAAGACTGTCTACTTCATCTGCTGGGTGATCTTTATTAGGCCACCAAATACTAGAACCTATTCCTTGATTTGCATTTGCAATAAAGTCTATTCCGTTACTATCTTTTTCCCAAGTGAATCCTCCATCCCATGGTGCGTTTTTTGCAATGCGTGGTTGCCCTTCAAAGCTTATCATTAAAGATTTGAGCTCTCCTTTAGCTTGATGATTTTCTATTTGTATAAAATGAGCATCTCCCTCTGAGCGTATATCCAAAGCATTTCCATCTTGCATTACTGCTGTAATTTCCATTGGGTCTTGAAGATCAATTTGTAATTCCGTAGCCCCTTCCTCTAAGACTTTATATGTAATGATATTTGTACCTAACAAAGTTTTTGAGGCTGGCATTACCTCTACAGATAAATCATAATGAGTAAGATCCCACCACACTCTTTGTGGAGTAATAGAACCTTTCAAGGTGTCTTGTCTTGAAGGTGCTTGAGCAGTTGCGCTTAAAGCGAAAATTGTAATAGCAAATAAAATGTATAGTCTCATTATATAAATATGTGTAGCTACACGAAAGTAACCAAAGTTCTTTAGAATTATAGTCAAGAATCTTGCCGCAATATAAATACTAGTATCGTGAGTTTTTAAAATTAATGAGCATATTACAAAAGCATGAAGGCGAATGGTAATGGTTTTAAACTTTCACGAAAGCGATATAAAATATTGATAAAAAATATTTGTAACAAATCTCAAAGAGCATCGTCTTCCTAGTAACTAACCAATTAATGATGAACCAAAAATCGTTCATAACACTAATTAATCCTTTTAAAGATAAAGTATATCGTGTGGCCAGACGTTTACTAATATCTGATGATGAGGCGCAAGATGCCACACAAGAAGTGTTGTTGAAGTTGTGGACAAAACGTTCTGAAATTAAAAAATATCGCAGTGTTGAAGCATTTGCTATGACTATGACAAAAAATTATTGTTACGATAAACTCAAGGCCAAGAGTAGTAATAATCTTAAAATTGTTCATAATAATTATGAAGATCATTCAGGAAATACTAGTAAGCAAATTGAAGTCGCAGACGAGGTTGACTTACTTTTTAAGTTAATGAATCATCTTCCTGAGCAACAGCAACTCATTGTACAAATGAGAGATGTTGAGCAAATGGACAATGCAGAGATAGCAGAAATACTGGGCATGAAAGAGGTGGCTGTAAGAGTAGCTCTTTCTAGAGCTAGAAAATCATTAAGAGAGGCATTGATAAAAAAAAGAAATTATGGAATACAGTAGAGCAAAACTTTTACTGGATAAATACTTTGAAGGAGAAACAAATCTCACAGAAGAAAAACAGCTTAGAGATTATTTCTCTAGTAAAACTGTGGCATCAGAGCTTGCAGAATATACTCCATTGTTTTGTGCATTTACAAAAGCAAGTGAGTTAACGTATGACATCCCGTTTGAAGAGCCAAGAAGGAAAATGCCACTTAAATATGCTGTAAGTATAGCTGCTGTAGCTGTAATAGCTTTTGCCTTGTGGATACAGGGTTTCCACAGTCAAACAGATATATCCACAAATTATGCAAGTGACGAATTAGCCATTTTAAAAACCAAACAGGCTTTAGGAGTCATGTCTCATATGATCGCAAATAGTACCACTCAACTAGAGGTGGTAGAAGAATTTGATAAAGCATCTAGTAGTCTTTTTAAATAATTAAAAAATAAAAAAATGAAAAAAATAGTAGTTACACTAATGTTAGTCTTTGCAGCAACCATAGGTTTTGCACAAAGCCCTTTTGATGCCTATGAAGATGTTAAAGGAGTTGCGTCTATCGTAATGAATCAAAAAATGTTTAAACTTTTAAGTAAAGTAGATCTTAATTCTTCAGACCCAGAGATGCAAGCTTATATAAACCTTGTAGACAATCTTGATAATGTAAAGATGTATACCAGTGCAGATGCTAGCTTAATTAACAAAATGAATGCAACAATGAAGTCGTATGTATCAAGTAGAAACCTACAAGAGTTAATGCGGGCAAATAAAGATGGGAAAAACGTAAAATTTTATTACAAAGAAGGTACGAGTGATCAGTATGTAAAAGAATTTGTAATGTTTCTTAACGGAGATATGGATGGTGAAAACCGAACTGTGTTTTTTCAAGTTACTGGTAACATAGATTTGAAACAAATTTCTAAACTAGCTCAAGAGTTAGATTTTAAAGGGAGTGAGGCGCTTAAAGAAGTTGAGAAAGCTAAAAAATCATAAATTATGAATGTACTTATAAAATACACCCTTGCAGGGATAATAGCTATCATAACTCTTTCTAGTTGTAGTAATGAGCAATCATTACAAGAGTATTATGTTGCAAACCAGGAAAATAATGATTTTATATTAATTGATGTTCCTACAAGTTTAATAGGAGATCATATGGATCGTTTAGATCAAGAACAACAAAAAGTGTTCAAGACAGTACGCAAAATAAATTTGATGGCTTACCAAACTAAAGGTGGTGATACCGTAAAAATGCAAGCTGAACGCGATAAAGTTAAGAACATACTCTCTACAGATGATTATGAAGAGCTTATGAAGGCAAACTCTGATATGGGTTCTATGCGTTTATATTTTAAAGGAGATGAAGATGCTATAGATGAAGTTATTTTCTTTGGCGCAGATGAAAATAAAGGATTTTTACTAGCAAGATTATTGGGTGATGACATGAATATTGGTGATATGATGAAACTTGCTCAATCACTAGATAAAGCAGATGTAGATGTATCCCAGTTTTCTAGTATGATGGAAGTTTTTGACAACAAATAATTTGTTGAACATGTAAAAGCTATTTGGCGATAGTTTTTTTGAAAAGCACCTCTGTGAAGGTGCTTTTTTTATGCTTTCGAATAAGCTAATTCCTCTTTTAAATTACAAATGATTGCGATGATAAAATATTAAAAAAGTGCTGCCTAAGTTTCAATAATATCTGCTTAAAATAATTTTTGAAAATAACAATTAAAGGTATCTTCGTTTTTAATAAAAAAGTATATTATGACTGAAGAAAACTTACAGATCATCTCAGATATGATCGCAATGGCAAAAGCAGATGCAGTAATAAATGATGATGAGTATGAATTTATATTACTAGTGGCGCACAAGCTCGATGTGGATAAATCTAAAGTAGATGAGCTTATAGAAAAGCCTATTAAGAAAACAGTATTTAAGTCAGAAATTGAGAGAATTACTCAATTCCATAGATTAGTGCTAGTCATGAATGTAGATGCACAAATTCACCCTTCAGAAACGGATACTTTGCGAAATTACGGTTTGCGTTTAGGTGTAAGACCAGATGCCATAGAACAGATTTTAAGCGAGATGAAAACTCACAAAAATAATATGATCCCAGCAGATCGGATGGTTGAAATCTTTAAGAAATACTATAATTAAATTGACATAAAGTCAGTAATTAAACACTAAAATCAGTCATAATGTCATTAAGTTTTTAATGGAATTGAATTTGCTTATTTGCTATCAAGTTCAACAATTAAAAATTATAATTATGACATTAGTTAGAAAAAATACAGCTCCATACTTACCATCAGTTTTTGACGAATTATTAAATACAGATTGGTTAGGAGGTAGAGTAAATAGTCCTACTGTTACAACTCCTGCGGTAAATATTATTGAAAAGGATAGCGCATTTGAACTTCAAGTTGCAATTCCGGGTTTTAAAAAAGAAGACTTCAATATCGAGTTAGATAATGACCTCCTTACCATTTCGTCTAAAGAAAATGATGAGATAGAGGGAAAAATTGAAGGTAAATTTACCCGTAAAGAGTTTCATTATGCCTCTTTTAAGCGTTCATTCAATTTGCCAGACTCAGTAAATACAGCACAAATAGCTGCTTCCTATGAGAGTGGAATATTAGCATTAGAACTCCCTAAGAAAGAAGAAGCGCAAGTACAGCCATCTCGTATTATCGAGATTGGATAACGATCATTGATTGGTTGATTAGTTTGAGTTGGGGTTCTTTAAGGAGCCCCTTCTTTTTTTTAGATATAAATGGATATGGTAAAATGTTGTTACGCTTTCGCGAAAGCGTATATAGTTTATTTAAAAAAAAAATGCCCAACTTTAAGTTGGGCATTCTACATAAAATATATGCTAGATATTAAATATTTGCGCTTTTTACAGTCTTAACGATGCGACCTGCAACTTTATATGGGTCTGCGTTTGAAGCTGGACGACGATCTTCTAGCCACCCTTTCCATCCTTGCTCTACTGTTATAATCGGTATACGGATAGAAGCTCCTCTGTCTGAAACACCATAAGAGAAATCTGTTATAGATGCTGTTTCATGATCTCCTGTTAGACGTTGGTCATTGTAGGCTCCATAAACTGCAATATGCTCTTTTGTGACAGGACGGAAAGCTTCACAAATCTTTTCGTAAGTCTCTTTAGATCCGCATGTTCTTAGTACTTCGTTTGAGAAGTTTGCGTGCATACCTGATCCGTTCCAATCTCCCTTTACTGGTTTTGGGTGGTATTCTATGTGCCAGCCATATTGCTCAGTAAGTCTGTCAAGTAAATAGCGTGCAATCCATATTTCATCTCCAGCTTTCTTTGCTCCTTTTGCAAATAGTTGAAACTCCCATTGTCCAGAAGCTACTTCTTGGTTGATTCCTTCAAAATTTAATCCTGCATCGATACAAAGATCTGCATGTTTTTCAACAAACATACGGCCATGTGTATTTTTACCACCTACTGAGCAGTAATACATACCTTGTGGTCCAGGATATCCACCTACTGGGAAGCCTAAAGGTAATCCTGTTGCATTGTCCATGATAAAGTATTCTTGCTCAAATCCGAACCAAAACTCATTATCTCCATCGTCTATTTTTGCCCTGTGATTTGTTTCGTGAGGCGTACCGTCTGCACTTAAAACTTCGGTCATGACTAAAAATCCATCTTTACGTAGTGGGTCAGGATAGATCGCAACTGGCTTAAGAAGACAGTCTGAAGATCCTCCAGAGGCTTGCTTTGTAGATGATCCATCAAAAGACCATACTGGGCAATCTTCTAACTTACCGCTAAAATCGTTTACAACTTTCGTTTTACTTCTTAGGTTCTGTGTAGGCTCGTACCCATCTAACCAAATGTATTCTAGCTTTGACTTATTCATGCCGATTTAAATTTTTTAGGTTTATGACTGCAAATATAAAAATTTGTTTTAATACCGTATGTTTTATAGGGTGTATTTATATAAAATTATATATTTTTTATGAACACCCATTATTTTTTGGGGGTAGTTTGGTTTAAAATTATATTTTTTAAAATCTTGTATATTTGCATTCGGTTTTCATAATGATATATAATGATGCTATTATAGTATATATAGGTATTAAGCTTAGGAAATCTAATGACTAGAACAAGGTTCTATTATAAATGATATGTTATGCCAAAATTACGTTTTCAAGCACTTCACGATATACAGAAGCGCACAAGAGTGCCTTTTGATGCTAATCAAAAGCCAGTTGATCTTTTTAGATCAAACGTTTTTGATGAAAAAGCAATGCGTCAATACCTCTCAGCAACATCATTTGATGGTGTTCAAAATGCAATTAAAAAAGGTGACAATATAGATCGCGTGAGTGCAGATGCTATTGCGACGGGAATGAAAACATGGGCACTAGAAAAAGGAGCCACTCACTACTCCCATTGGTTTCAGCCACTCACTGGCGCTACTGCAGAGAAACACGATGCTTTTTTTGAAATTACAGTAGATGGTCACGTTATAGATAAATTTGACGGAGCCCAGTTAGCACAACAAGAGCCAGATGCATCTAGTTTTCCAAACGGTGGTTTACGTAATACTTTTGAAGCTAGAGGGTATACCGCTTGGGATCCTACATCCCCTGCTTTTTTGTACGATAACACCCTGTGCATTCCCACTGTTTTTGTGGCATATACTGGCGAGGCTTTAGATTATAAAACCCCACTACTTAAAGCTCTCAATGCTATTGACAGTGCAGCTACAGATGTAGCAAGGTATTTTAATAAAAATGTAAGTAAAGTAACAGCTACTCTAGGTTGGGAACAAGAATTTTTTCTTATTGATGCTTCTCTTGCAGCAGCAAGGCCAGATGTTACCCTCACAGGACGAACACTTCTAGGGCATGCCTCTGCTAAAGGGCAGCAACTAGATGATCATTATTTTGGGTCCATTCCTAGTCGGGTACTTACTTATTTAAAGGAATTAGAATATGAAAGTCTCCGATTGGGTATACCTGTAAAGACTCGCCATAATGAAGTAGCTCCTAATCAGTTTGAGATAGCTCCAGTTTTTGAAGAAGCAAACTTGGCTGTAGATCATAACGCTTTATTAATGGATGTAATGGAAAAAATTGCCCAGCGACATCATTTTAAAGTACTATTTCACGAAAAGCCCTTTGAAGGGATAAATGGTAGTGGGAAACATAATAATTGGTCATTAGCTACAGATACAGGTGTGAACCTTTTAAGTCCAGGTAGCACGCCTATGAAAAACTTACAGTTTCTTACTTTTTTTATTAATACCATAAAAGCTGTTTGTAGGCATGAAGAATTGTTACGAGCTTCTATAGCTAGTGCAGGTAATGACTATAGACTGGGAGCAAATGAAGCCCCACCTGCCATCATTTCTGTGTTTATCGGTTCACAGCTTACTAATGTACTTAATGAATTAGAAAAGGTAACAGATGGTAAGCTTTCACCACAAGAAAAAACAGATCTTAAACTTAATGTTATAGGGAAGATACCAGAAATATTGCTAGATAATACAGACCGTAATCGCACATCTCCATTTGCATTTACTGGCAATAAATTTGAATTTAGAGCTGTAGGTGCCACCGCAAATTGTGCAAACCCCATGACTGTGCTCAACGCAATTGTTGCTCAGCAGCTTATTGACTTCAAAAATGAAGTAGATATCTTAATTGATAAAAAGGACATGAAAAAAGATGATGCCATATTTAACGTATTACGAGAATATATAAAGGAGAGTAAAAAAATACGATTTGAAGGAGATGGTTATGGTGATACTTGGGAGAAAGAGGCAAAAAAGCGAAAATTAAGTATTAATAACAATACAGTGGTGGCACTTAAAGCCAGAATTTCTAAAAATAGTGTGATATTATTTGAGGATCTTTCTATTATGAATTCTGTGGAGATAGAAGCTAGGTATGAGATTGAACTTGAAGAATATACAAAGCGTATTCAAATAGAAAGTAGGGTGTTGGGTGATATAGCTCGCAACCATATCATTCCTACAGCATTAAGGTATCAAAATGTACTCATAAAAAATGTGCAAGGTTTGAAAAATATTTACGGAGAGGAGTATCTCGCTTTCGCGAAAGCGCAAACACATATTATAAAATCTATTTCAGAAAAAGTTGCAGCTATAGATAGTCTTATTGTAGAAATGACCGAAGCCAGAAAAAAAGCAAATATTCTAACGCTAGAAAGTAAAGCTGAAGCATACACTATGCAAGTTAAGTCATACTTTTTACTAATAAGAAAGCATTGCGATAAGCTAGAGTTGTTAGTAGAAGATGAGCTGTGGCCACTGCCAAAGTATAGAGAATTACTTTTTGTGAATTGATTGAAAGAGCCCTTATCTATAAATTGTTGAGAGACGTTTAAAATTTAAAAAATTGATTTACAGGCGTTTATGTTAAATAATTAAATAATTTCCAATCAACTGTCTTTTCGATTTATAAAAAATTATGAAAATAGCGTAAGAAATTTCTTTAGGATATTAAAACTATCTTAAAACAGGGCAAATGCCCCTCAGCCCGCAAGCCTTGAAAAATAAGGTTTTTTTCAAATTTCCAAATTTTCCGACTTTCCGTTCATCGAAAAATTTATTTAACAAACTGACTCATAGCGGTTTTATCTTAATTTAGCTGTCATATTACAAATTATTCCTCCCTCTTGTAATAGTATTTCTCCCCCATTATAATTAAAATAATTAAAGACACACAGTAATTTAAGACTATGTACTGTTGAGTTTTATAAACACGTATTTATTAACCATTTATATACTTAATTATTAATTAAACTTTTTATTATGAAAAAATTATTATTTGGTGCTGCGGCACTCATGTTAGGGGGAGTTGCCCTAGGTCAAACAACTTCAGAAGGTTCTGAAGCAAATTTTGTAGACACACCAGTTCTTGTAACTGCAGGATTCCCAACGATTGATGCATCAACTATAGAAACAGCAGATGCTCTAGCACCTTCTTTATTAGCTCCTATTCCTGGTCCTAATACAGGGTATTCAACACAAAATGGAAATAACAATCTTGTAAGAGCTCGCCAGGCTGGTGATCTTAATTCCATGTATGCAACACAAGATGGAGATGGAAACTTAGTATCAATGCGTCAAACAGGAGACACTAATAATGGTGGCTTTTTTGTAAGTGCTATTGATAATGATGCACAGTCAAACCAGTTTGGAGACAACAATGATGGTCGTATAGAACAGCAAGGCGATTATAACGATGCTCAGGTGTATCAAGAGAATACTGGAGCTGCTGGTTCAATGGGTAACTCTGCAGATATTCAGCAAGGAACAGCAGAGAATGCTGAGAACAACTATGCAGGTATTGATCAAAGAGGAAATGAAAACTCTGCTAGAATCCTACAAACTTGGGACAATAGTGATGCACTCGCACTACAGAGTGGTACTGGGAACACTGTAGAGATTAAGCAACAAGCAGATCCTGAAAACAGTTTAGGTCAAGAAGCACTCTCTGAGCAATTAGGTAGTGACAATGAAGGGCTTATAAAACAGCTTTCTGATGGAACTTCTGGCCGTAACTATGCTAGATTATTTCAAGAAGGAAATAATAACAAGTCTGATCAAACTCAAACCACTTCAGATAATGTGTTAGGAAATGAAGCTTTAGTTAATCAAGGGAGTAATATCCTTCTAGATGATGCAAACACAGCAGCTCAATTTGCAGCGGTTAATGCGGTGGATAATATTTCTAATGGTATCGAGAGTCAAGTTTCTAGTTATAGTGAGGCTATTCAAGTTCAGTCCGGTCATAGCAACTTAGCAGAGACGCATCAATTTGGTGACGGCAATAGCGCGGCTAATGGCGATTACTCTAAGCAGGTTCAAGATGGAGAAGGTAACGAAGCGTATGCGTTTCAAAACATTTTTGGGTCTCCAACAGGACGTGGTAATTCTGTCGAACAAACTCAAATGGGAGATGATAACTACGTAGCAACAGGACAAAATGGACGTCGTAATGACATTACAGTACTTCAAGATGGGGATGATAACTACGCCGTTTCTACTCAAAGAGGTAGAGATCACATAGTAGATGCTCATCAAACAGGATTTTTTAATGCATTAGAAACTGCACAAAGAGGAGATATGAATACAATTGTTGTGCGTCAAGATGGCGACATAGGACAAAGCTGGAAAGCAGAGCAAAATGTTCCTGGTGGACTTCCTGATGGAGGAAATACGCTTGATGTTTTCCAAACTACTGGATTCTCAGGGATTCTTCCTGCTATAGGAACATCTCAGACTGCTAATATGGTTTCTAGAATGGCTTTACAGGCACCTCAAAGTGCTCGTTCAGGTTCTGGACTTTAATAAAAGGTTTACTGCATTATTGAGTTAAATCAATAGCAGGATTCTCAAAAACTTGGACATACTTAATACAAGTATGTCCAATGTTTTTGAAATATGAAACAATTTGATTTTAAAAATAACATGAAAAATTATATCGTATTAATAATGTATCTATTTGTAGGCTTCAGTGTAACTACTGCGCAAACCTACAGTAGTGATACTGATGAAGACACAGAGCTTTCTAATCAAGAACTTATTCAGAAGAATATCTTACAATATGCTAACCTATCTGACTTTGGTATAAAAACTCAAAAAAATCTGAGAAATGAGACTATCGAGGGTAATAGCGTTTTTATCACGCAAATAGGTGAGTTAAATGCAGCAGCCATCAATGTCAAAAGTGAAGCAAGTGAAATAAAATTAGTTCAGGATGGAGATCAAAATTTTGCAGGATTGGACTATGTTGTAAAAACGGTAATTACAGAGATTCAACAAAAAGGTAATAGGAATACCGTATTTGATATCATAAACAATGAATTTGCCGATATTTCTTTAGATCTAGAGCAGCAAGGAAATGACTTGAATTTTCAAAGATTAGGTTCTAATAGCTTAACAGAGTCATTACAATTTGTACAAACCCAGGCCTCTCCTTCACTAATTATAAGAAGTAAAACGTACGGAAATCCAGATAATTAATCATAAGTAATATTTTGAATTACACAGGAAAAATAAGCTTCATAATATTCTTTTTCTCTTTAGGGATGCAGGCACAGTATTTTAATAAAGAAGTAGCTGCATCCGTAAGGATCGAGAGGAATAGTGAGTTTTTGAAGTTTTTTGCACTTGCAGAAAATAAGACCCCTGTAGATTTAGTACTCGAGTATGATTTTTTAATCTTTAAAACGCAGGAGGATGGTACTGTTAAGAAAGATAATGATAAACAGAGATTTACATTAAAAGCGTATGAGAAAAAAGTATTACAAACATTAGTTCTGGGAAATTCGGTAACAAATAAAACAACACTAGCGCTACTTATTTATGATAAAGATGGGAAACCATTAGGCAAAGACAGAATTGTTTTAGAGGAAGGAAGTCTTTCTGATATTACACAATTTATAGAAAGACCAGCTGCTTTCTATTCAAATGACCAATCAAAACCTCAAGATGGATTTATTATGGAGGGGTTGGTTCTGCAAAAAACTATTACTAAAGCAGGTAGAGATTTTCACAGGTATTTTTACACGCTTTATTTTAATAAATCGATAAAGTCTCCTAAAAACATACTTATAGAAGAAGTTCCTGGAAGGTCTCGAACAACACTTATAACAGTAAAGCTGGATAATACATTAATCTGGCAATTTTTCTCTCAACCTCAGCGAAAATTTTTAGAGAAACAAGCAGAGGCGGCTATAGGGAGATTAGTACAACAGTTACAATTATTAGCACAGCAAAATAAACAACTTATACAGTATTGATATGAGAAAATTAATTTTCTTAGTATTTGTTTTTGGAGTTTCCGCTTTCGCGAAAGCGCAACAATTTTCCTACAAACCTATTAGTCCATTTTTTGGCGGAGATACCTTTAATTATCAACAAATCATTACATCTGTTAATGTTCAAAACAGCCTTACTGCCCCTGTCAGTAAACAAGAGGGTTTATCAGAACTAGAGCAATTTGGTCAAGAACTTAATAGAAACTTACTCAATGCGATTGAGAGCCAGCTAAGTCAAGCGCAATTAAATGCCTTAAATATCACAGAAGAAGGCATATTCACATTCGGTTCTCTTAATGTTGAGGTTTTTGAAACCTTTGAAGGTTTAGTCATTAATATTCTAGATACTAATAATGGCGAAGAAACGCAGATCGTTGTTCCTAATTCGAATTAATCCAATTTTTATGAGAGTTTTTCTAAGGTTATCCTTAATGGCCAGCTTCCTATTGCTGTCTTCATGTGGGGCATATTTTAATCAAAAGTTTGATCAAAGTCCAGCAAGAGTTGGCGAATATTCAAAAAGTACCACAAAGTTACTTGACTTACCTGAGGCCTCTGCTCCAGTTGAGGTAGCTGTTTATAATTTTAGCGATCAAACAGGTCAGTTCAAAGCTATTGAAGGAGGGAGTACTTTTAGTACTGCAGTGACACAAGGAGGAACTACCATTCTCATAAAAGCACTAGAAGATTCAGGTTGGTTTAGGCCTATTGAGAGAGAGAATTTAAGCAACTTGTCTACTGAGCGTAATATCATACGTAATACAAAGCAGGAATATATAAAAAATTTGAATCCCAATGAACCTCCATTACCACCATTACTTTATGCGGGTCTAATACTAGAAGGAGGAATTGTATCATATGATACGAATATAGTTACGGGAGGACTAGGGGTGCGCTATTTTGGCGTAGGTGGATCTGCAAAATATCGCCAAGACAGAATTACTGTGTATTTAAGAGCTGTGTCGACAAGCAATGGTGAGATCCTAAAAACGGTTTATGTTTCAAAAACAATTTTATCACAGGCGCTAGACGCGAGCTTTTTTAGGTTTGTAAAATTCCAACGACTTCTGGAGGCAGAGACTGGAATCACTCAAAATGAACCTGTACAAATTGCAGTTAAAGATGCTATAGAAAGAGCAGTTCATGATTTGATTATGGAAGGGATTATTGATAAATATTGGGGCGCAAAGGAGGGTAATGAAGTAAACGAACAATTAGTTACAAATTATCTTAAAGAAAAAGAGCTCGAACAGGGTCAAGGTCTCTACAATCGGTTATATGTTGAGAATACTTCCAAGACCCATATCACTTTGAGTGGCGGAGTAAATCTAATCGACGGGGACCTCACTCCTCAAAAACCTGGTTTTATGAACAAGTTATCTATTGAGCAGCAACTTGCAGGTAAGTTTACTCTTGGCCTGTCAGGGAGTGTTTTTCAATTAAATAATGGAGATTCTTATTCCAATATAATGGGAAGCGTTGATTTAAATGCTCGTATTTTCTTGTTACCGAAAGATGATTTTGGTCCTTATATTTTTGGAGGACCAGGTATGGTAGTTGACTTAATTGATCATCCAGATGACGGATTAGGCTTTGGGATGACATTTCCTAAACTTCAATATGGCGTAGGACTACAATATAAATTTTCTCCTAAGTTGAGCTTTACAGCTTTTGCTGAGCATAATATTCTTTTAAACGATAATATAGACTTTATTGATCAAGGAAGACGTAATGATTTTTATTACAATTTTGGTTTTGGTTTGAGATATGGACTAAACTTTAAATCAAAGAAGAAAAAACTGAAACAAGAAAATAATTAAAAAAGAACATAATGAATAATTATAAATTTTTTTTTCTGGGATTAGTAATGTTAATAATTTCGGGATGTTCTGAAGATAGGATAGAGGCTGATACTTTCGGAAGTATCGCTGGTACTGTTACGGCAGAGACCACTGACGAGCCATTAAGCAATGTCAAGATTACCACTAGTCCTGCTAGTAACACTGTTTTTACAGATAGTGAAGGGCGATTTGAGATTTCTAATGTGTTAGTTGATAGTTATTCTGTGGAAGCAGAGCTTGATAGTTATACAACGGCATTTGAAGGTGTAGAGGTTTTAGAAGATATAACTTCTGATGTGGCTATAGAAATGAGACTTTCTGAAACAGATAATCAAGCCCCTTCTTCTCCAGAACTTATTTACCCAGAAGATGGTGCTACAAATGTGCTTCTTGAGGTAGAGTTTGCTTGGGATTCTGTAGATCCAGATGATGATGATCTTACCTATGTATTAGAGCTAAGAAATGGATCTACAAATGAAACAGAAGAATTTACAATTGTCTCAGATACAACCTATACAGTAAATAATTTAGTGCTTGCTACAAATTATTTCTGGCAGGTAATTGCTAAGGATGAGCTCAATGAACCTGTAAGCTCCCAAGTTAGTTCATTTACAACATTTGCTGCAGAAAATAATCCATTTTTATTTATCAAAAGAATAAATGGTAATAGCGTAATATTTTCTGGAGACGAGTCTGAAGATACTAATGAAGGAGTAGATGCAAATGTTCTCCAGCTTACAGATGAATCTAAAAATAGTTTTAGGCCAAAGCGAAATAATGATGTCTCCAAAATTGCTTTTCTAAGAACAATAGCGGGTGAAAATCAAATTTTTACAATGAACTTGTCTGGATCAGATGAGCAACAAATCACATCATCTGTGCCCGTTACAGGATTTCGTCAAGAAAGCATTCAATTTACATGGGCAGAAAGTGGGCAACGCTTTTACTACCCTAATTTTGACAAGCTTTATGCCATTAATAATGATGGTAGTGGGCTGGTTCAAATTTATCAAACAACTGATGGATCTTTAATATCAGACATCGCTGTTTCTTCACTAAATACAGATACAGTAATTCTAAAAACAAATGACGTAGATGGTTATAATGCTCGCATATTTGCAATTTCGTTAACGTCGGGACAAACACTATTTACCGTCTTAGAAAATCTTTCAGGAGCAGTATCTGGAATAGATGTGAGTGCAAATCTTGATAGGATTTTATACGCTAGAGATATCAGTGGTTCGGAAAATTCTAATTATAGAATATTCAATAGTAGAATTTATCAATATGACGTAAGTACTGGAATAGCTACCTTAGTAGAAACAGAAGTAGTCTCAGGTGAAAATGATTTGTTTCCAAGCTACTCACCAGATGAAGGGAGATTAATCCTCACACGTGTACTAAACAATCAAGGAGCTATACCGAGTATTTTTAGTGTTGTAATAGGAGAGGACGATGATGATAATGAACTTTTTACGGCGGCTCTTATGCCAGATTGGGAATAAGAGTATTACGAGTACGCTTTCGCGAAAGCGTACTAAAATCTTATAAAACATACCCATATTTTTACTTTAGATAAAGTCTACAACTTCTAAAACAGGAACTTTAGGTACCATTATTTAATTCCTATTTTTGCAGAACTAAAATATTGATATGAGCCAAGAAGTTTCAAAGAGATATGCGCAAAGAGGTGTTTCTGCAGGAAAAGAGGATGTACATAATGCAATCAAAAATGTAGATAAGGGCCTTTTTCCAAAGGCTTTTTGCAAAATTGTACCAGATGCACTTACAGGAGACGAGGAATATTGTCTTGTGATGCACGCTGATGGCGCTGGCACAAAATCTGCGCTGGCTTATATGTATTGGAAAGAGACAGGTGACCTATCTGTTTGGAAAGGAATTGCTCAAGATGCACTCATCATGAATATTGATGACTTGTTGTGTGTAGGAGCGACAGACCATATCATGTTGTCTTCAACAATAGGTCGTAATAAAAATGTCATTCCAGGAGAAGTTATTTCTGCAATTATTAATGGTTCTGAAGAACTACTTGCAGAGTTGAAATCTTATGGTGTAACTATTCACTCTACGGGTGGAGAAACGGCAGACGTAGGAGACTTAGTACGTACAATTATCGTGGATTCTACTGTCACAGCTCGTATCAAACGCTCAGACGTGATAGACAATGCAAATATAGCTCCAGGAGATGTCATTGTAGGGTTGTCTTCTTCTGGTCAGGCTTCTTATGAGACTGAATATAACGGCGGTATGGGAAGTAATGGCTTAACATCTGCTCGCCACGATGTTTTTGATAAGTACCTAGCAAAAAAATATCCAGAAAGTTATGATGCTGAAGTACCAGAAACATTAGTGTATAGTGGTTCAAAAAAGCTTACAGACGAAGTAGAGGGAAGCGTTTTAGATGCTGGGAAACTAGTGCTTTCTCCCACAAGAACGTATGCGCCAATTGTTAAAGAAATTTTATCTAAATATGATGCTAAGGATATTCACGGTATGGTACATTGTAGTGGGGGAGCTCAAACCAAGATTTTACATTTTATAGAGAACTTGCATATCATAAAAGACAATCTTTTTGAAACGCCACCTTTGTTTAAACTTATCCAGAAAGAAAGCAACACAGATTGGAAAGAAATGTACCAAGTTTTCAACATGGGACACCGTATGGAGATTTACTGTCCAGAAGCTATTGCAGATGATATCATAGCGATCTCAAATTCATATAATGTAGATGCTCAAGTAGTGGGAAGAGTTGCGTCTAGTTCTTCAGGTAAAAAAATTACAATTGAAAGCAATCATGGTACTTTCAAATATTAAAATTAGTAAACCCAAATAAATATTTCAAAACCAATTCTTATCATTTTACGTATATTTAGTTAGTTTGAGAAATTTTCAAAAATTTTAAAAAACAGCTGTCTAGAGTTTATGAAGAAAATTACATTAGGTAATATCTTTAAAGGGTTACCAATGCTCACAGGGCTTTTGATTATTTTAAATTTAGTAGCTTTTGCATTTACAGATCTACACACAGCACGGTATGTTAGATTAATTTCTTTAATGGTTTTTGTGGTGTTTTATATTTATAAAACTCAGTTTAAGAAAGGAATTATCTTATATATACTTGGTGTCTTTGTTTTGCGGGAGGTAACGCTACTCTTTTATGAAACAGAAGTAGGGCATGCGCTGTATCTCGTATTAGGAATTATCGTCTACGGTATTATAAGTTTTGAGCGAAAGGATGTTATAAAGAATTTGGTCTTTAATTTAAACTCACTACTAATCACAATTATTCTTGTTCTGGCAAACATCTATACGCTTTATGAATTGTCTGGAATGATACAAGAAAATTATATAGGACCTTTTGAACCCGTTCTATTTTATTTTTATGGCGGTTTTATGATCCTTTTAGGAGCAACAGCCATTATTTATAATCAGATATACAATAGCAACCGTTCATTGATGTACGTGTTTTTTGCGCTTTGCATTTTAACATCAGATGTTACTTCGTTATTTGCGTATTATTTTAATGTAGAATTTCTGTTTTATATGGAGCGAAGTGCATTTCTATTAAGTTTTGGCTTTTTTCTTTATACTGCTTTGGAAACCAATCAAGAATTGCAAGAAATAGAGCAGTATGAGATGATATCTTCTTCAAAATAGTGGTACGCTTTCGCGAAATATTTTAAAATTATAAATACGTTATCATCATTTTACTACACTAACGTAGATCTTTTTACCTCCATTAAATTATCGTAAATTCGCTCTATATTTAAGAAAGTAGATGTTAGAAAAATTACAAATAGTAAAACAGCGTTTTGATGAGATTAGTGATCTTATCATACAACCAGATATAATTTCAGATCAAAAGCGTTACGTCCAGCTTAACAAAGAATACAGTGATTTAAAGGCATTGATGGATGAACGTGAGACATATATTGAGCTCACAAATAATCTCCAAGAAGCCGAAGAGATTATAGCAGACGGTAGTGATGCAGAGATGGTCGAAATGGCAAAAATGCAATATGAAGAGGCAAAGACAGGAATACCTGAATTGGAAGAGAAAATAAGAATGATGCTTATTCCTAAGGATCCAGAAGATGCAAAGAATGTTGTCGTTGAGATACGCGCAGGAACTGGAGGGGATGAGGCGAGTATATTTGCTGGAGATCTATATAGAATGTATACTAAATATGTAGATTCTGTGCCCGGATGGAAACATAGTACCGTAGATTATTCTGAAGGTACATCCGGTGGTTTTAAAGAAATTCAATTTGAAATCACAGGTTCTGACGTTTATGGAACTATGAAGTTTGAAGCAGGTGTACATCGTGTGCAACGTGTACCTCAGACAGAAACACAAGGTCGTGTTCATACCAGTGCTGCTACCGTAATGGTTCTTCCGGAAGCTGAGGAGTTTGATGTGCAGATTGAAGCTAAAGACGTAAGAGTTGATTTCTTTTGTTCATCTGGACCTGGAGGGCAATCAGTAAATACGACGTATTCTGCTGTAAGATTAACACACATTCCTACTGGACTTGTAGCGCAATGTCAAGATCAAAAATCACAGCATAAGAATAAAGAAAAAGCGTTTAAAGTACTTCGTTCTAGACTCTATGATTTAGAACTCGCCAAAAAACAAGAAGAAGATGCTGCCAAGCGTAATTCTCAAGTAAGTAGTGGGGACAGAAGTGCAAAGATTAGGACGTATAATTACCCGCAAGGACGTGTTACAGATCACCGTATAGGTTTGACGTTGTACGATCTACAGAATATCGTAAATGGAGATATTCAGAAAATTCTTGATGAGTTGCGATTAGTTGAAAACACTGAGAAACTCAAATTTACGGAGGGAGAATTATAATTGAAGAAATCAGCATTCTACTACTTACGTTTTTAGATTGTGTATAAGCTGAAATTAAGAACCCATAAATCAAATAGCCTTTGGAAACAACATTCTTAATAGATCAAATAAAGCAAAAACAATCTTTTCTTATTGTTGGGTTAGATACAGATCTTGATAAAATTCCAAAGCACTTATTACAAGAGGAAGACCCCATCTTTTCTTTTAATAAAGCAATCATAGATGCCACCCACGACTTATGTGTTGGTTATAAACCTAATATTGCGTTTTATGAAGCCTATGGATTAATGGGGTGGAAGGCACTTGAAAAAACCATTAATTACATAAATGAGTTCTACCCAGAACAGTTTACCATAGCAGATGCAAAACGTGGAGATATTGGAAATACATCTAGTCGCTATGCGAAAGCTTTTTTTGAAGACTTAAACTTTGACTCTGTCACGATTGCACCCTATATGGGCAAAGATTCTGTAGAGCCTTTTCTTGAATTTACAGATAAACATACTATATTACTTGCACTTACTTCTAATAAAGGAGCATTTGATTTTCAAACAAAAAATATAGAGGGAAGAGAGCTCTATAAACATGTTATTGAGACTTCAAAATCGTATGCTAACAGTGAGCAATTAATGTATGTGGTTGGTGCTACAAAGGCTGAATATTTTACAGATATAAGAAAAATTATCCCAGAAGCTTTTCTTCTCGTTCCTGGAGTTGGAGCACAAGGCGGAAGTTTGCGTGAGGTTTGTAAATACGGTTTAACGAAGGATATAGGATTATTAATTAACTCTTCTAGAGGGATTATCTATAATTCACAAGAAGAAGATTTTGCTGTCGCAGCAAGAAATGTTGCTCAGCAAATCCAAGAAGAGATGCATGAGATATTGATAGAAAATTCATAAGGTGCAAATTATAGATCAACTAGGTCGTTCACTTTCAATAGACAAAATACCACTACGTATTGTCTCCTTAGTTCCAAGTCAAACAGAATTACTTGTTGATTTAGGGTTGTCAGATAGAATAGTGGGTATTACAAAATTTTGTGTGCATCCTAAAAACTTACGAAATGATAAAGTTATCGTAGGTGGAACTAAACAGGTTCATTATGATAAAATCATAGCCCTTGAGCCAGATATCATTCTTTGTAACAAAGAGGAGAACACGAAACAAATGGTTCTTGAGTTAAAAGAAATTACAATTGTACATGTTTCTAATGTGAGAACAGTCTCACAATCTTTAAATCTCATTATACAATATGGGGAGATTTTTAATGTAAGTAAAATTGCAAGCGATTTAGTAATAGAGATTAAGAGAAGTCGCAATAGTTTCAAGAATAAGGTTAATCTACTTCAAAAGAATAAAAAAGTAGGCTACTTGATATGGAAAGATCCAATGATGGTAGCAGGATCAGATACGTTTATTGATGATATGCTGAGGGAAATAGGTTTGGAAAATGCTTTTAAAGAGTATGATGGAAGATATCCAGTTATTCAATTAGAAAACATTAAAAATCTTGATTATGTTTTTTTATCCAGTGAGCCTTTTCCATTTAATTACAAACAGCTTGATTTTTTCCAAAAAAACACAACTGGGAAGGTTTTGCTAGTTGATGGCGAATATTTTTCTTGGTATGGTAGTAGATTACTTTTTACCTATGGCTATTTTGAAAAGCTTATATCTAAATTATAAGTGCAAGAACTTTAATTTTTGATCTAATTGTAGCGCTTCAAATGTAAGTACATCGCTACGCTCATGATCTGTATATTGCAAATTATAGGCTTCTTCTACCAGTTTACGGTGTTTTCGCTCCATATAGTTTCTTATTCGCTGATGTTTTGATATACTTGACATAATCGTTTAATAATTAGTTAGTTAAGTGTCTTCTAAAGTATAAAAAAAAATGAAACGATCAACATTTAATACGATAAAAATCAGACAATTAAGTAGGCTTAAATAAATACTTAATCTTGAAGTGAAAAAACGTTTCTTAAAAGATTTGTTGTACGGCTAGCAATGTTTGTGCGTATTTGTTTTTCTTCTACCGCAATCATTGTATATACACCGTCCAAGGCTTGTTGTGTTACATAATCCGTTAGGTCAGGATTCACATTGTTAGTTAATGGAATGGAATTATATCTATTGATTAGATTAGTCCAGATTTCGTCTGCACCTACTTTTGAAAAAGAATTTTTAATAACAGGATTAAATTTATCATAGAGCGCTGTTTGCGTTTTACCTTCCAGATAAACAGTTGCAGCATTGTCATTCCCAAAAAGAATATTCCGCACGTCGGTTATTGTTAGTTCTTTTACAGCATTCACAAAGATAGGTGTGGCTTCGCTCACCGCATCTTCAGCTGCACGATTAAGTGCTTTTATACCTTCATCTGCCAGACTACTTAAACCTATTTTTCTTAAAGCACTATCAACTTTTTGTAATTCAGCCGGCAATGCAATCTTTACCAGCTCATTTTTATAAAAACCATCTGTTGCAGTCAGTTTAGTTACTTGTTTATCTATCCCAAAATCCAGGGCTTGCTTTAACCCGTTACCTATAGTTGCGTTATCTATACCACCTTCTGTAGGTAAACTATTAACTACTTGTTGTAGTTCTGCACAAGAAGACAACATGACTAAAGCGAATACTGCAATAAATTTTTTCATAATAGAGATGATTAGATTTTATAAATATAGGGGATTAATACTCATAACATTTTCGCGAAAGCGTGAAAAAAAGCATAAATTTTATTAGATCATTTTGAAATATACTCAATTAAGTAATCTTAATTGGTACATATAGGACATCTAAATTGAGAATATTATAAGGAAGTACTGTTAGAAGTTTTAAAATTTGTCTAATCCTAAATGACACACCTTTTTTACTGATTATTACGTAAATTTACGGACAATAAAATCACGAATAATTACAGATGGAACAAGCCACTCCTTATACCCCAAAACATAAAGTACGTATCGTTACAGCCGCTTCTCTTTTTGATGGCCATGATGCTGCCATAAATATCATGCGCCGCATTATTCAAAGCACTGGTGTAGAGGTGATACACCTAGGTCACGACCGCTCTGTAGAAGAGGTGGTAAATACCGCAATACAAGAGGATGCAAATGCAATTGCGATGACCTCATACCAAGGAGGGCATAACGAATATTTTAAATATATGTATGACTTGTTACAAGAGAGAGATGCAGGTCATATTAAAATCTTCGGAGGAGGAGGAGGTGTGATTCTTCCAGAAGAAATCCAAGAATTAATGGACTATGGAATCACGCGCATCTACTCTCCAGATGACGGTCGTTCTATGGGATTACAGGGTATGATCAATGATCTGGTTCAACAATCTGATTATGCTATAGGAGATAAATTAGATGTTGATGCATCCCGCTTGCGCGAAAAAGTACCTACGCAAATCGCTAGAGTAATTTCTGCTGCCGAAAACTTTCCCGAAGTAGCCAAAAACACCCTAGATGAAATTCATACACTTAACGAGAAATCGCTCACACCAGTACTTGGAATTACAGGAACAGGAGGAGCCGGTAAGTCTTCCTTAGTAGATGAATTAGTACGTCGTTTCTTAGTTGATTTTCCAAAGAAAACCATAGGATTAATATCTGTAGATCCTTCAAAACGTAAAACGGGCGGAGCCTTACTTGGCGATCGTATTCGTATGAATGCTATCAATAATGAGCGTGTCTATATGCGTTCGCTGGCTACCAGACAGAGCAATCTTGCCTTATCAAAATACGTAGGCGAAGCCATAGAAGTTTTGAAAGCAGCAGAATTTGACTTGATTATATTAGAAACTTCAGGTATAGGGCAATCTGATACAGAGATTTTAGAGCATAGTGATGTGTCATTATACGTTATGACGCCAGAATTTGGTGCAGCTACACAGCTGGAGAAAATCGATATGCTTGATTTTGCAGATCTAGTTGCGATTAACAAATTTGATAAGCGAGGTTCACTGGATGCCTTAAGAGATGTGAAGAAACAATATATGCGTAACAACAATCTTTGGGATACACCCCAAGATGAGTTACCAGTATTTGGAACTATCGCTAGTCAATTCAATGACCCTGGAATGAATACGTTGTATAAGCGTATTATGGAGAAAGTGAATGACGCTACAACGGCAGATCTAAATAGTACATTTGAAATCAGCGAGGAAATGAGTGAGAAAATTTTCGTCATTCCTCCAGCACGTACAAGATACCTAAGTGAAATTGCAGAAAATAATAGGGGGTATGACGCTTTCGCGAAAGCGCAACAACAAACAGCGCAAACCCTTTACGGAATTTACAAAACCATCACTTCTATTACCAAACATGCTCCAAAGCTTGACAAAGCAGGGCTAGATCTTTCTGATATATCTCAAGATAATTTACAGGACGGCGATCAAGAATTGATCAAACTATTAGTGAGCCAGTTTGATAAAGTAAAAATGGATTTAGATCCTTATAACTGGGAAATAATTATCGGCTGGGAAGAAAAAGTAAATACATATAAAGAGCCTATTTACACATTTAAAGTACGTGATAAAGAGATTAAAATTCCTACACATAGCGAATCGCTATCTCACCTTCAAATTCCAAAAGTTGCATTACCTAAATATGAAGCTTGGGGAGATATTCTAATTTGGTGTTTACAAGAAAATGTACCGGGAGAGTTCCCATATGCCGCAGGACTTTATCCTTTTAAACGAACGGGAGAAGATCCTACACGTATGTTTGCCGGAGAGGGAGGACCAGAGCGTACAAATAAACGTTTTCACTATGTGAGTCTTGGATTGCCAGCAAAACGATTAAGTACTGCTTTTGATAGTGTTACTTTATATGGTAATGATCCAGGAAGAAGACCAGATATTTATGGTAAAATTGGAAACGCTGGGGTAAGTATTTGCTGTTTGGACGATGCTAAGAAGTTATATTCTGGCTTTGATTTGAGCCATGCGATGACTTCGGTTAGTATGACCATAAACGGACCAGCTCCTATGTTATTAGGTTTCTTTATGAATGCTGCAATTGACCAAAATTGTGAGAAGTACATCAAAGAAAATGAACTAGAGACAGAGGTTGAAAATAAAATCAAAGAAATTTATAAAGGGAAGACACGCCCAGCATACCAAGGTGATTTACCAGAAGGGAACGATGGCCTTGGATTAATGCTTCTTGGTGTTACTGGAGATCAAGTATTACCAGCAGATGTCTATAATAGAATTAAAGTAGAAACACTTACGCAAGTGCGAGGTACCGTTCAAGCCGATATTCTTAAAGAGGATCAAGCACAAAATACCTGTATTTTCTCAACAGAATTTGCACTGCGTTTAATGGGAGATGTACAGGAGTATTTTATCACACAAAAGGTGCGTAATTTTTATTCAGTTTCTATTTCTGGATACCATATTGCAGAGGCAGGCGCAAATCCAATCACACAATTAGCACTTACGCTTTCAAACGGATTTACCTATGTGGAGTACTACCTAAGCCGTGGGATGGATATCAATAAATTTGGTCCTAACTTATCGTTCTTTTTCTCAAACGGTATCGATCCAGAATATGCGGTGATAGGTCGTGTGGCTCGTAAAATTTGGGCAAAAGCTTTGAAGGAAAAGTATAAAGCAAATCCGAGAGCGCAAATGTTGAAGTATCACATACAGACGTCAGGACGTAGTTTGCATGCACAGGAAATTGATTTTAACGACATACGTACTACTTTACAAGCACTATATGCCATTTACGATAACTGTAATTCGTTACATACAAATGCCTACGATGAGGCCATTACAACACCTACAGAAGATAGTGTACGTAGAGCCATGGCTATACAACTTATTATCAATAAGGAATTAGGTCTTACGAAGAATGAGAATCCATTACAAGGTTCATTTATTATCGAAGAGCTTACAGATTTAGTTGAAGAAGCAGTTCTATTAGAATTTGATAGAATAACAGAGCGTGGTGGTGTATTAGGTGCCATGGAAACCATGTATCAACGTTCAAAAATACAGGAGGAAAGCTTGTATTATGAAACACTCAAACATAATGGTGATTTCCCGATTATTGGTGTAAATACGTTCTTGAGCAGTAAAGGAAGTCCAACCGTTAGACCTGCAGAAGTTATTCGTGCAACGGAAGAAGAAAAGCAATATCAAATTGAGATGCTAGAAAACCTCCACGAAGCACAAGCAGAAAAGATAGATCAGTCAATCAAGAATATTCAAAATGCTGCAATTCAAAACGAGAATATCTTTGAGCATTTAATGGAAGCGACGAAGTATTGTTCACTAGGACAGATCACAAATGCACTCTTTGAAGTAGGAGGGCAGTACCGACGTAATATGTAACAATGTTTTGATACTATACAGAATAAAAGCCAGCTCACGCTGGCTTTTTTATTTAAGAGGATATTGTCTTTGGGAAATTTTAAACATTGACATCACGCTTTCGCGAAAGCGTAATAACTCCTATCCATTACCTTTTTATTAGTAAGAGTCCTAAGAAGGTGAGTGCACCATTTAAAATCAAAATAAAGAAACCGAATTCAAACCCCACCGTTGCAGACCATACACTGATAACGTAAGCGAGTATAGGTGATGCAATAGCAATTACAGGAACGAGTTTGTCCTTTACTTGCCAGTTTGTAAATAGCCCAAAACTGTATAAACCTAACAACGGACCGTAGGTATATCCGGCAAACGTAAAAAGTTTTGCAATGACGGTAGCATCGGCAATGACGTATTTGAATATGATGATTACTAGTACTAATACTATAGACATGATGATATGAATGCGCTTTCGAACGACTACTTGTTTCACAGCATCGTACTTTTTTTCAATCTCTAAAATGTCAATACTGAAGGAAGTCGTAAGGGAAGTAAGCGCACTATCGGCACTAGAGTAAGCTGCGGCTATAAGACCTAGTAAAAATACGATGGCTAGTCCAATACCTAAACCGCCATTTACAGCTATAGTAGGGAACAGCTCGTCTCTTTGTGCATCAATACCATTTTGAGATGCATAGACCGTGAGGAGTAATCCCAAACCTAGAAACACAAGATTAACAATGGTCAATACGATGGTGAACCAAAACATATTTTTCTGCGCATCTCCTAAATTTCGGCAGGTCAAGTTTTTTTGCATCATATCTTGATCAAGACCTGTCATTACTATCGAAATAAAAGCACCAGATAAAAATTGTTTTACAAAGTGATCACCACTTTTCCAGTCGTCAAAAAAGAAAATTTGACTCATCTCACTTGAAGAAATTAGATCAATAGCGGCTGCAGCATTAAGTCCCATCTCATCACTTACAAAGTAAATTGCCACCCCAACAGCGATAAGCATAAAAAGGGTTTGCAGCGTATCTGTCCAAACAATCGTTTTTATACCTGCCTTAAATGTATATAGCCAAATTAACAAAATAGTTATGGTAACCGTTACCGCAAATGGAACGCCCATTTCATCAAAAACGAGAAGTTGTAAGACATTTGCTACAAGATATAATCTAAAACTAGCCCCAATGATGCGGCTCAACAAAAAGAAAGAGGCCCCTGTTTTGTAAGAATATGAACCAAAGCGCCCTTCTAGATACGTATAAATTGAAGTTAGGTTTAATTTATAATAAAGAGGTAACAGTACTAAGCCTATAACTGCATAACCCACGGTATATCCAAGTACCACTTGAAAGTAGCTAAAGCTAGATTCTTCTATCCAACCTGGTACGGAAATGAAAGTCACTCCAGATAAGGAGGCTCCTATCATTCCAAAAGCAACTAGATACCAAGGAGATTGCTTACCTGCTTTAAAAAAGTCTGTGTTTGAATCACCTTTACCAGTAAGGTAACTGATAAGCATCAAGATGCCAAAATAACCTGCAATAAGTAATAAGATATAGATAGGCTGCATATTCGTGTTTTAGTTCCCACGAATATAAAGTTTTATTCAGTCATCTAAATCGTTGTACTATAAATTGTAACCACTTATGGTTAAGAATTCTTTAAGCGAAATGAATTAAATTACTCGTATCTGAGTGATTCCACAGGATCTAATTTTGCCGCTTTGATTGCTGGAAAGAAACCAGAAAATATAGCAATAATAAAAGTGATAATCGTAGCGGCTATAATAGCACCCCAAGGAGTTGTGAAGTTGAATTCTGCTACCATAGAGACCAGTGCACCTACAGAAATACCAAGCACAATACCTAGAATACCACCTAATTGACCCACAATGATTGCTTCATATAAAAACTGTGCTGCAATAGTAGACTTTTTTGCGCCCAACGCTTTTCGTACGCCAATTTCCCGAGTACGCTCTGTCACAGAAACTAGCATAATATTCATTAATGCAATACAGGATCCAAAGATGGTAATGATACTTATCACCCAAGCGGCTACGTTTAAAACACCTGTAATTTCTGAAATTTGATTGATTAAATCATCACTACGACCTATACCAAAGTTATTTGCCTCAACTGGAGATAGGCCGCGAATATTCCTAAATGTGAGGATAGCTTCCTCTTCGGCGCTATCAAGATATTCAGCATCTTCTACCATCACGCTTACATTGTAATTGATATTAGGCTGTGTAAATAAAGTTCGGGCAACTTGAATAGGAATCAACACTCTTAAATCCTGATTGTTTCCAAAAGTGGCACCTTTTTCCTCCAGAATACCAATTACATTAAACTTTGTACCTCTTATACTTATGGTCTTACCAATAGGATTATCTTCTGTAAAGAGGTTCTTATAAAAATCACTTCCTAAAACACACACGCGTGTATTATTACTGATGTCAAAAGAAGTAAAGTTTCGACCTTTGTCAAGTTTTAAACCAGAATTTGTAAGAAAGTTTTCATTAACTCCAAGAACAGAAACTTCAGGATCTGTTTTATCACTCTCATACTTTACTTCTGCCGTACGGGTTCCTTGAAAAGAAACCGCCGTCTGTGCTGTAGGGTAGTTGTACTGATCTGTAAATTCCTTTACTTGCCGATACCCAATGACAGGATTAATAACACGTTTTTCATCAGATCTTCTCGCTCTAAACTCGTACTGCTGTAAATTAAATGTATTACTTCCCATGCTCGCAAAGTCAGAGCTTATGGTGTTTTCTAAGGCTTTTACAAGACTTAGAATCCCAACCAAGGCAGTAATTCCAATAGCAATTATAAAAACGGTAAGTATGGTGCGCAGCAGCTGACTTCTAATACTGTCAAAAGCAATACGGAGATTCTCTCTAAAAAATGAAAACATACATTCTATATTCTACTCGCCGAGAAAATTACTCAGCAAATGGTTGGCTCAATTTACAATAAGACTACAAACTGATCAAAAAGTTACCAAACTTGAAGAGAAATTCTTTCGTCGCTTCATTTTTTAAGATATTTGCTACTGAATCATTAGGTTCACGTATAGGTTCTAGAAAACTTCAAATTGTTTTTGTGTGCCTACATTTTAATTAGAAGTTTCACGCTTTCGCGAAAGCAAAAAAATAAAGTCAATAATTGACATATTGATATAATATCAGTAGAGTTAGTTTTGACTCACCAGTTATATTTATGAGTACAAAGCCAAGTATCCCAAAAGGAACTCGAGATTTTTCACCAGTAGAGGTTGCAAAACGCACATATATAATGAATACCATACGCAGTAACTTTCAGCTTTTTGGTTTTCAACCCATCGAGACGCCTAGCTTTGAGAATAGTGACACCCTAATGGGAAAGTATGGTGAAGAAGGAGATAGGCTTATCTTTAAAATATTAAACAGCGGTGATTATTTGCGTAAAGTGAAAGATGACGCTTTCGCGAAAGCAGACTCCACAGCGCTCACACCACAAATTTCTGAAAAAGCCTTGCGTTATGACTTGACTGTACCTTTCGCACGTTATGTCGTACAGCATCAAAATGATATTGTATTTCCGTTTAAGAGATTTCAAATTCAGCCAGTTTGGCGAGCAGATCGCCCACAAAAAGGTCGTTTTAGAGAATTTTATCAATGTGATGCCGATGTGGTAGGGAGTGCATCTTTATGGCAAGAAGTAGAGTTTGTACAACTCTATGATGCCGTTTTCACAGCGCTAAAGCTAGACGGAGTTACTATTAAAATGAATAATCGTAAAATTTTATCAGGTATAGCAGAGGTTATCGGTGCTAGTGATAAACTTATTGATTTTACAGTTGCTTTGGATAAGCTAGATAAAATAGGAGCAGATGGCGTTACAAAAGAAATGCTCGAGAAGGGAATTACCCAAGAGGCGATTGATACGGTAAGTCCTTTATTTACCTTATCGGGAAGCTTCGGAGATCAATTAGATACCCTTAAAAATTTATTGGCATCTTCAGAAACTGGTACAGAAGGTATTGAAGAATTATTATTCATTAATAATGAGATTACCAACCTCGGTTTAGAAACAGCAACATTACAACTAGATGTAACTCTAGCTCGCGGACTTAATTACTACACTGGAGCTATATTTGAAGTTGCTGCTCCAGAAGGGGTGAAGATGGGAAGCATAGGTGGCGGCGGACGTTATGCAGACTTAACAGGTATTTTTGGACTTAAAGATATGAGTGGCGTTGGTATTTCATTTGGCTTAGATCGTATCTACCTTGTTTTAGAAGAACTAAATCTCTTCCCAGAGGAAACTACAGAGGGTGTAAAAGCCTTTTTTGTCAACTTTGGTAACGAAGAAGCAGCGTATGCTATGCAGGCCATCACTTCACTGCGCAAAAACGGAATTTCTTCAGAATTATATCCCGATCCTGTGACCAGCAATAAACAGATGAAAAAGCAAATGACCTATGCAAATCGTCGCAATATTCCGTTCTTAATTTTAGCAGGTAAGGAAGAAATGGATGCCGGAACATTTACATTAAAAAATATGGCAGAAGGTTCGCAAGAGACCGTAACGCTCGAGCAACTACAAGAAATTTTAGCCAAATAATACGTTTGTAATATTACATTCCAAATCATATCATAGATGAATAAGATAGATTTTAAAAAAGTACTACCACACCTTTTAGTAATTTTAGGTTTTATTGTAGTTGCCTTGCTCTACTTTAGTCCTGTACTTTCTGGTAAACGTATTTATCAAAATGATATCAAGCTGTATGAAGGAATGGCAAAGCAGCATCGTGACTTTAGAGAAGCGACAGGTGAAGAGACTTTCTGGACTAATAGTGCCTTTGGAGGGATGCCTACCTATCAAATGGGAGCCTATTTCCCCTACGATTTCATGGATTCATTAGATCGTGCGATACGATTTTTGCCACGTCCGGCAGATTATCTTTTTCTCTATTTTATTTCCTTTTATGTTTTAATGCTCGTGATGCGAGTACCATGGAAACTAGCCACTGTAGGCGCACTAGCTTTTGGACTATCAACCTATCTTATTATAATTATAGGGGTAGGGCATAATTCTAAAGTTCATGCTATTGGTTATTTTCCGCTAGTTTTATCTGGAATTTTACTCACCTTTCAAAAAAGGTATTTGTGGGGATTTTTACTCACCGCAATAGCGATGGGTCTGGAAATTCAGGCAAATCATTATCAGATGACCTATTATTTAGGTTTGCTCTGTATCATTATAGGTATCGCTTTTCTCATAGACGCTGTTAAACGTAAAGAATTACCACATTTCTTTAAGTCTGTAGGCCTTCTCGTAATCGCTGTAATCTTAGGCGTTGCCACAAATGCATCTACCATTCTTGCTACCGCAGAATATGCAAAAACGAGTGTACGGGGTGAGCAGTTATTAAAGGACGAGCTGGCAATGGACGCTCCAGATGATGGATTAGATTATGATTATATCACACAATGGAGTTATGGCAAGTTAGAATCTCTTAATCTTATCGCACCTAAATTCATGGGAACAGGCACCGCAGCCGATCTAGGTAGGGAGTCCGCTTTCGCGAAAAAGTTAAAAGAACTCAATGTCTTACCTAATGAAATAAACTATTACGCACAGGGTACAAGATTATATTGGGGAGAGCAGCCTTTTGTAGAGGCGCCACCTTACCTTGGAGTTACCGTATTTGTATTAGCACTACTTGGATTATTACTTATAAATGGACGTTTACGTTGGTGGTTGCTCGCGGGAATGCTATTTTCTCTCATCTTAAGTTGGGGAAAAAATGCCGATGGTATCACTCGTTTCTTTGTGGAATATGTGCCACTTTATAATAAATTTAGAGCCGTTACCAGTATTCAAGTACTGCTGGAATTACTATTACCTATAGCCGCAATTATCGGGTTACATAGGTTTTTTAATGACCGCCTAGCAGCTTCTGAAAGAACTAAAAAATTATTTATAGCAATTGGGACTGTGGCAGGACTGCTCGTGATACTTTACCTTTTCAGCGGTAGTTTATTTAATCTAAGATCTACTGCCGAAGCTCAAATGGCTGTACAGCAACCAGAAATATTAGATGCGATTAAAGAAGACAGGCTTACAATTTTAAAAAGTGATGTTTTAAGATCATTACTCTTTGTCTTGATGGTAGGCGTCGTATTATGGCTAAGTATAAAAGAAAAGTTTTCTCACAACCTTACCATTATTACTATTGGAGCCTTAATTGTATTCGATCTTGTAGGTGTAGACCGTAGGTCTGTAAATGAAGATAATTTTATTACCGAAAGACAATACCAACAAAACTTTCAAGCTACCGAGATTGATAAGCAAATCATGGAAGATGAGAGCTATTTTCGTGTGATTGATCTTGCAAGAGGGTTTTCAAACTCACACACGTCGTATTATTTCAATTCGCTTAACGGTTACTCTGCAGTGCAACCACGTAGGATGGATGATTTGTATTACAAGCAAATCGCACCAGGAAATATTGAAGTACTTAATATGTATAACGTTAAATACATATTACAGGAAACTGAGCAAGGAATGGCGTTAAATGAAAATCCAGACGCAAATGGTCCAGCTTGGTTTGTAAACGAAATACAGTACGTACGAGACTATACGGCAGAATTTGCCGCTTTGGAAAAAGTAGATACTAAAAACACTGTACTCCTTAGAGAAACCTATCGAGATGTGTTGGGTAATTTTCAACCACAGCGAGACAGTACCGCTGTTGTACAAGTACAAGACGTACAACCCAATAAAATTGTGTATCAAGTAGAAAACAGCAAAGACGGCTTTATAGTTTTTGCAGAAAATTATTACGAAAACGGTTGGATAGCGACAATTGACGGAGTGGAGAGCGAGATCTATTCTGTGAATTATGCTTTGCGTGGTCTTAAAGTGCCTGCAGGTACTCACGAGATCGTGATGTCTTTTGAGCCACAAGTTGTGCAAACGGGAGGTAGTATTATGTTAGGAAGCAGTATTCTATTATTGCTATTAATTGTCGGGGGTGTTTTTTATACCTTTAAAAGTAGCAAGGCAGAAGAACAAACTCTGTGAGAGATAAAAAGGTTTTAATTATCGCTTATTATTGGCCGCCTGCTGGTGGACCAGGCGTACAGCGTTGGTTAAAATTTGTAAAGTATCTCCCAGAATTCGGGTATGAGCCTATAGTTTATGTTCCAGAGAATCCCAGTTATCCAATCGTAGATCAGAGTCTTATTACAGAAATACCTGCGGAAGTAACAGTCGTCAAGCGACCCATTAAGGAACCTTATGGATGGGCGAGTACGCTTTCGCGAAAGCGTACCAAAACTATTTCATCAGGCATAGTACCTAAGCAGAAAAAACAATCACTTTTAGAAAAACTAATGCTCTTTGTACGAGGGAATTTTTTTATTCCAGATGCTAGAGTAGGTTGGGTACAACCTTCAATTACATTTTTAAAAAAATACATCGCCGAGCATCAAATTGAGGCGATCATAACTACTGGACCACCACACAGCCTTCATTTGATAGGCAAAGGATTAAAGGATTGGCAACCGACATTAAAGTGGTATGCAGATTTTAGGGATCCTTGGACTACGATAGGTTATCATGATAAGCTAAAGATGACCACCAAAACAAAAGCGACTCATAAACGTCTAGAAAGCGAAGTTTTGAATATAGCCGATCATGTAATTGTGACTAGTCCAGGTACTCAAAAAGAGTTTGGTCATCTCACCTCAAAACCCATCACAGTACTAACAAACGGTTATGACGATAGACCACCGGCCAACCATAAGAAAAATTCAAAATTTACCCTCGCGCACATAGGGTCTTTGTTATCTGATAGAAACCCGCAAGTTTTATGGAAAGTTTTAGGAGCGTTGTGCGATGAAAATGCTGATTTCAAAAAGAATGTATCTCTCCAATTAGTAGGTAAAGTAAGCTCAGAAATTATAGTGAGTATTCAAGAAGCTGGACTGGAATCTATTTTAGATTTGAAGGGATACGTTTCCCACCAAAAAGCTCAGCAATATCAAGTACATGCCAGTGCTTTAGTACTTATTGAAATCAACGAAGAGCATACGAAGGGAATTATTGCCGGAAAAATATTTGAATACCTTGCTGCCCAGCGTCCTATTATTGCCATAGGTCCAAGAGGCGCAGATATAGAGCATATTTTAAAAACCACTGAAGCAGGTATTTTTGTAGATTATGATGGTTTTCAAAAGCTCAAGATTGAGATTTTAGAACTTTATACAAATTGGCTTCAAGGTAATGAGACCTATAATGGTCGTGGTATTGAAAAGTACCATCGGCGTGAGATTACTAAAGCGCTTGCGCAATTGTTAACTCAATAGCAACTATTTTGATTAACTATTTTCAAAACATAATTTTTTAAGTGGGTATCGTTATAAAACAGTCTTTCCAAAATTTAATGACAACCTATACTGGGTTTGCGTTAGGTGCGATTAATACACTGTTTCTCTTTGTAAACTTCATGGAGGATACCTATTATGGACTTGTAAGTTTTATTTTATCTACCGCCTTTATCCTTGTTCCATTTCTGGCATTTGGCGTGCATAATACCTTAGTAAAATTTTATTCCTCTTTTAAAAATGCAGATCAAGATCAGTTTTTGTGGTATATGTTACTATTACCGCTAGTTATAATAGTACCTGCGACTTTTATAACCCTGTTCCTGCTTGATCAGATTGCTTCGTTTCTATCAACGAAAAATGAAATTGTAGGTAATTATGTGTGGTATATATTCAGTATTGCTGTTGCAACAGCCTACTTTGAGGTTTTTTATGCCTGGTCAAAAGTCCAACTCAAAAGCACGTTTGGTAATTTTTTGAAAGAAGTGTTTCATCGATTAGGCGTCACGGTGTTATTAATTTTACTTGCTTTTTCCAGCATTACGGTAGATATATTCATCATTTTATTGGTTGGAATTTATGTTTTACGTACACTGGTGATGGCTCTATATGCACTGAGGTTACGTATGCCTGCTGCTATCGTTTCGCGAAAGCGCTCTCATATTTCACATTTTAAGAAAGATCGTGTAAAAATTATCAAATATTCGGCGCTTATTATTATAGCCGGATCTGTGGCCACATTGCTTATTGATATCGATAAATTCATGATTGGGAAGTTTATAGAGATTGAGAAAGTTGCTTACTATTCCGTTGCCATATATATTGCTACTGTGATAGGTGTTCCTGCCAGGGCTATGCACCAAATAACCTATCCTATGGTGGCCAGTATGCTTAACAATAAGGAGCAAGTGGCTATGCGCAATCTTTACAAAAAAAGCAGTCTCACATTACTCATCATTTCTGGCTTATTGTTACTCTTAATTGTTTGTAATATCAAGAGCTTATACCTCATGCTCGGCCCAGCCTATGCAACCGGCTTGTATGTGGTAATTTTAATAAGTGCGTCAAAGTTATTTGACAATAGTCTAGGCGTTAACAACGCCATAGTTTTTTACAGTGATTACTATAGAATTGTTTTGGTTATTGGAGTTGTGGCAGTTATAGTAGCTATTATTCTCAATTTACTTCTAATTCCATTAATGGGAATGAATGGTGCGGGAATTGCCACGCTTATCGCTACGGTAGGTTATTCTGCGGCTAAATTATTGGTTGTTCAGCTTAAATTTAAAATGCAACCATTTACTAAAGCTTCGGCGAGTGCTTTACTGCTTATTGGGTTGCTTTTTTTACTATTTTACTTTTGGGATTTTAATTTCCATCCGCTCATATCCATTGCGGTAAAAAGTACCATACTATCACTGCTTTATGCGGTCACCGTTTATAAGCTTCAACTTTCAGAAGATATAACTAAAATGATGGACAAGGTTTTGAACGCTTTCGCGAAAGCGTAATGACAAAAAACCCCGGTCTTGTTGGGCACAGACCAGGGCTTTTATAAAAAACCAACCAAGGCTTTTCAATTAGTCATCATAACGACGACTTTTATTTTTTTTGTACTTCTTATTCTTCTTGTGAGAATTTTTTCCGTACCATTTTTTTCCTCTTTTATTATAATCCCAATCTGAGATATAGCCGTCATTATAAGCTCTTCTGTTTTTGAAGTTTCTGTGTGCATTACGACCTCGGTTATTATGTACGTAACCGATTAAATCTACGAGTCTACCTCTACGATTATATATAAGTTCCATACCACCCACTCGGGTAAGAAGACCGTTGTTATATCTAAGTCTTACAGAACCTATTTGATTTACTTCTCCAAAACGGTTGTAACTAATATGATTGCGGCCTACTTTAGAAATATCTCCGTAATAATCATAACGAATAAAACGGTTATAGTTATTTCTGTACGAAACTCCGTAGGCGTGACCTGGAGCATTAAAACCTACATTTCTTCTTCCTTGATTACGATTTTGAAAACGTGGTCCTACAAGAGCAAAATCAAATTGCCCGTTTGCAAAAACTACAAATTCTACACCGCGCTCTACAAAAGTGATTGCTTGTGGTTGATTGTAACGTATCCCTGTTCTTGTGTTGTGATCGAGATCCGTCACTGTGTTTGCTTGTGCAGTTATTCCACCTAGGAACAATACTGCGAGTAATAGCTTTTTCATAATTAAAAGTATTAGGGTTTGTACGTTACCGACTTTCGGTCTACGCTTGTTAACCTTCTTTCAACTAGCGTGCCAAAAATAAAAAAGCCCCGTTAGGGGCTGTTATCACTGGGAAAATTAATTTTAATTATGCTCTTGTGCTCTAATTTAATGAACTAATTGAATTGACAATTTTCATATTAAGACTATTTATTTATCACAAATTTATTTTTTTATCCTTATTGTATTTAACCTCGTAACTAATATTTTTTATGATGGAATTAGAAGGTGCAACCGTAAGGTTCCATTTAATTATACCTGTTTCTTTGCTATATATTCCATCTCCTGTAACTATCTCATCGATCTTGATCTCTTTATTTTGGGAGATAGGTATACGATCTTCCATGAGAAGTGTAATCGCTTTGCTTTTATTATTCTTAAGCGTTATCGAATAAGCCATATGTACCATACGCTGCGAACCTATAAACGACGTAGATTTAAAATTATCTAATTGTTTACGCTTAACAATAATATTAGGGTCTACACCAAGTGAAACAGAAAGCTCTTCTGTAGTCTCTAAAGGATTAATAAATGTTTTACCAGAAAAGCTACCATTAAAATAGATATTAGCATCACCAGGTAATAAGCTATACCTTACCCAATCTTTAATAGTCGCCGTAAGAAATACATTTTCATTGATGATAGGTGCCAAATAATATTCATAAGTAGCAGGTACTGTAAAGTGATCTATTTCCATCACTGTCACATCTCCATCACTTTCAATTGTATATTTCTCTTTAATTTCAAATGTTGTGTTAGTGATCCCTTCTGTTTTTATATCTCCAGTGGCAGTTTCTTTATTTATACTTGAAGTTCCTCTAATTAACTGATTTGATAAGGATTCCGATTTGATAGTACTTACCGCATATCCCAAAGCTTTTTTTTCTCTTTTAATTCCTTGAGCAGTTACTATGACTTCTTCTAATGAACTATCAATTTCAAGGTTTGTATTAATAACACTTGCATGAATTGGTATTTGTTTAGTGGCAAAACCTACAAAAGAGAAAGCTAGTTGTTCTCCCCGTTCTACACGTAAACTATATTTACCATCAAAATCCGTTTGCGTACCGTTAGATGTTCCTACAACCATAACATTAGCTCCCGGTAAAGGTTGTCCATTTTCAGTCACAATACCAGAGATGGATGTAATGTTAGGATTGTATTTATAATTGTAAGCTTTGGTAGGTTTATGAACATTCTTATAATAATGATTTACAAACTTAAGATACTTTGTATCTAAAACAGGTTTAAGATTATTTGTATTGGGATCACCTGTAGATAGCACTAAATTTACGTCTTCCCATTGTATACCAGTTTGTTGGTATACGTAGGCTTTATAAGATAATTCAAGTGGCAAATCAGTACTTTTAGTTCTTAAATCATATTCTGGGTACCAACCAGCTTCATTCACCTGATATTTAATGTGCAAATCCAGCGTTTGTGCTGTTTTACTACTAAGCTTTAATGTAATTTGTCCTTTGCTCTTTTCTTCAGTAACATTAAACTCTTGGAATTGTTTTTTGATATTAGCAACATTTCTTTGAAGCAACTGCTTTTTCAGTTCTATGTCTAATAACTCATTTCTAATTTCTGTGATTCTATTTCTATAGTAATTAGAAAGTGTTTTTATATTAGTGAGATCTGTAGCCGTCTTGTCAGACCCAAGTTTTTGGTTTGTACTAAGTACTTCCTCCTCCTTTCTCAAACCAGATTGTACATTTTCTAGTTTTAAAACTTGCGTTTGAAGACTTTGCATAGCAGTTTGTAGACTGTCTATTTTGTTAAGGTTTAAGTGCTCTGTAAGGTAGTTTATTCCAAAATTAATAGATAATATAGAGGAACTACCTAGTCCAGATACTTGAATACTATTCTCGTCAATATCACTAGATAAATTATCTAAAACAATACTGTTTGTACCAGGTTGAACCTTTAAGGTCGCCTTCCTTTCAATTTGAGCACCTCGTAGAAATACAGTTACTTTTGAAATAGAAGAGGCCGTAGTTTTAGGAGGGTAGGGATAGTTCGCTTTCGCGAAAGCAAAAGAGGTTGTAGTAGCAGCCAGGCTATACAGTGAAAATAGTAGTAGAAGGTGTAGCGTTTTTATCATAACATAAATTTTAAGTTGACGAAATATAGCGTCAATTAAAATCGAGTCAAATAACAAATGAGGGAACAACGCACCTCAATGAGGGAACTAGCCTTTAGGGATTGTCATAATCCAAAAATTTAGACTTCAATTCAGGCGTAGGGATCATACAGGCATTCATTTTGCCGAACCACCTATAGCGATTGCGCGCGATAAAGTCATACACCCCATCTCTAATAAATTTTGGAATAATTAAAAATATGCTAAGTAAAGGCCAACCACCTTTTAGATGCTTTGCAATTTTCAAGGCAGCTGTACTTTTTGTAAAAGCACTTCCATTTGCTATTAAAATAATGGAGTCTACATTATCTTGGTCAATCTCATGTTTGAGAGCGAGCTCTTTTCCAATATCGCTTTGAAGCGGTGCATAACGAAACAGATCAGCTTTGTCTCTTTGTATGACAAATGTAATTGCGCCATTGCATAAATTACAGACGCCATCAAAAAGGATAATCTTATGTGCTGAGATATCAATTTTGTTCATCTGTACTTATTTATTCTTGTTTTCGCGTTGCACTAGCTCTAGTTGATCTAGAGATACATTAGTCGTAAACATGCCGTAATTAACAGTTGCCTTTCCTTTTTCTATACTATCAATACTTCCTACAGCCTTCCCATCCTGCATTCTAACACGGTCGCCTTCTTTCAAAATTACTTTAGGTTTCACGGGTGCTGGCGCCACTTTTTTTGCTTCTTTTTTCTTCTCCCGTATGACTTTTACGTGCTTTTCGGCCTCTTTTTTTACTGCGAGTTCCTTTGCTTTTTCGGCTTTTGCTTGTTTTGCAGATTGTTTTTTCCGTTTACTATTTTCAATCTGGACAATCTTTAAAAACTCAGCAATGAGTTCTTTTTTCTTTTTGTCTTTGAAAAACTTAGAACTTATATTGTCCAGCTTAGTTCCTAGGTAAATCATACGCTGGTTACTATCATATAACTCTTGGTAGCTTTCTAGTTTGCTTTGGACTTTTTCGTTAATCTCAGCAAGCTGTTCTTTTTCTTTAGCAGCTTGTTGCTCTTTCGCTTTAAGCGCAGTAGTAGTTTTACTAAGTTTACTACGTTCTTTTTGTAGGTTGGCAATACTCTTGTCAAAGCGTATTTTCCCTCGTTCTACTTTCTTTTTTGATCGGTTAATAAGCGAGTAGGGGATGCCGTTTTTTTGAGCGACCTCAAATGTAAAAGAACTTCCAGCTTCACCCATATGTAATTTAAATAATGGTTCTAGGGTACGCGCATCAAAAAGCATGTTTGCATTAACGATTTCTGGCGTTTCATTTGCCATCATTTTAAGATTTGCGTAGTGGGTAGTAATGATACCAAAAGCTTCTCGCTCGTGAAAGACCTCAAGAAATGTCTCAGCTAGCGCTCCCCCAAGCTCTGGATCTGATCCAGTACCAAATTCATCAATAAGAATTAACGAATTGCGATCGCACTTTTTTAAGAAATAGTTCATATTCTTAAGTCGATAGCTGTAGGTACTTAAATGGTTTTCTATACTCTGGTTATCTCCTATATCAGTAAGTACTTTATTAAATAAACAAACACGTGAGTATTCATGTACTGGTATAAGCATACCGCTTTGAAGCATTACCTGTAATAAACCCACAGTTTTAAGTGTGATACTTTTACCACCAGCATTGGGTCCAGATATGACTATAATTCTACTCTCTTGATCTAAATGTATATCTTGTGGATACGTTTTTTCTTTTTTAGCCTTATTACTCAGATATAAAAGTGGGTGATAAGCATCTTTAAGTGTAAGCTCTCGATCTGTAGTAATTTTTGGCAATAGAGCATCCATGGCCTCTGCATATTTCATTTTTGCAGCAATCACATCAATATCACTCAAAAGCTCTTGATATTCTTTAAAAAGTTCAATATGCGGGCGCATACGTGCCGTAAGTTCCTTTAAAATACGCTTTACCTCTTCATCTTCTTCAAAAATAAGATTATTTAATTCTCGTTGTGCTTGGAGTGTTGCTTCTGGCTGGATGTAAGTTATACTTCCCGTTTTTGAGCTCCCCATGATAGAACCCTTTACTTTGCGTCTATGCATTGCTGTAACAGCAAGCACACGTACGTTATCTACAATAGATTCTCTTATGTCATCTAAATAGCCATAACTTGCATATTGTCCCAAGGCGCTCGCAAAACTAGAATTAATACGACCTTTTGTTTGATTAATTGCTCTTCTCACTGTTTGTAAAGTGGGAGACGCGTCATCCCGTACTTCGCCATACTTATCAATTACTCGATGTACAGCCTCTATGATTTCCTTAGTGTAAGGTGTTTGAGAAACAGTTTCTTGTAATGTAGGAAATTGCTCTTCGAACTTTTTAAAATATTTGAGCTGAATATTAACCGTTTCAGAAATGCTAGCAAGTTTCTTAAAGCTTCCTTTTTCTAAGGTGTAATCTTCAATATCTAGATATTTGATTTCTTGATCAATGGTGTCAAAACCATGATTAGGTATAGGCGTTTCTGCCGTGCGGGAAGAGAGATATTCGTTTGTTTGATGAAGCCCAAATAATACGTCCTTAGGAGAGGGATATGGTTTTATAGCTAGAGCCTTAGCTTTTCCTTTTTCAGTCGTACAGCGTTCAGATAAATGGCTGCATACAGTATCAAACTCTAAATCTTCAAGTGTTTTTTGTGTAATATGTATCATATGATTTTTCGCTTTCGCGAAAATATTCGAGGCTTAAAACCTCTACCTTTTTATTCTTTTCTATAGCTTTGAGTGGTCATTTGTGATGACAGTACTCCCTAACAAAAATACGTATAATGGATGTAACTATAGCGGCAAGCTGGAAGCGTGAACTCGCCGAAGAATTTGAAAAACCTTACTTTAAAGACCTCATAGAGTTTGTAAAAGAAGAATACAGGAGCCACACTTGCTTTCCACCAGGGAAAGCCATTTTTTCAGCCTTTGATCACTGTCCGTTTGATAAAGTAAAAGTGGTGATCATAGGTCAAGACCCTTATCATGGAGAGGGACAAGCTAACGGACTTTGCTTTTCTGTACAAGATGGTATATCACATCCACCTTCCTTAACTAATATTTTCAAAGAGCTGCATACAGATACAGGGATTGCCATACCCATTTCTGGTAATTTAGAACGTTGGGCAGATCAAGGCATTTTAATGTTAAATGCCACGCTTACGGTAAGAGCCCACGAAGCGGGCTCACATCAAAAGAAAGGGTGGGAGCAATTTACAGATGCGGTAATTACTGCATTATCTGAAAAACGAGAAAACATAATTTTTCTCTTATGGGGAGGATTTGCTAAAAAGAAAGGTAAAAAAATCGACACTACTAAACATCATATATTGACATCTGGTCATCCATCACCGTTAAGTGCAAATAGAGGATATTGGTTCGGTAATAAGCATTTTAGTAAGACTAATGAATTATTGAGTCAAGAGGGAAAAGAGGAGATAGTATGGTAATTAATGATGCTAGCTAGCTATTAAGTCTCTTAGGTTTAACAGGTATAAAAAAGCGACACCGAAAATTTGAATTAGCTTCAGTGCCGCTGTATAGATATAAATTTACTCCTCTTCAGGTTCATGCTCTGCATATTTGTTGCAGGAAAATTTTAGAAGTAAAAAGTTTATTGTGAGAAGGAAACCTAATACAATAAAAAATATAATCATCGTTTAAATGCTTTGTTGCTATTGTAAAGATGCTTTTTTCTAAAAAGGTTGCGTTGCTTTGTAAGAAAATTAAATGTCGTGAATGTAACTTGATGGCTCTTTGATGGACTCAATCATCTTTAGCTTATAAATTCTAGATTGTACTCTTTTTATTTCTTCTATAGAAATTTGTTCTTGAGACCATGAGGTGAGCGAGAGCCATTTTTGTATATCATCTAGCTGTTGTTCGTACCTATTTGCAAGCGTACGATCTATAGAAGGGATATTTTTAAAATCTCCAGTCACTGTATTTATAGTGTCAAGAACTATCTGTACAGCATATGAATTTTCATCTATAAAATCTTCTCTTCCAGCTATAACAAAGCAGCTCCATGGCGTAGGAAAATCCCCTAAACGCCTAAAAATACCTTTGTCAACAATAGGTTTTGTTGTAAAATGTTCCCACATAAAATAGTCTGCACTACCATTAGTAAGCGTAGTGATGGCATTTTCAAGAGTGTTTACAACTTCAAAGTCTAGATTATCTGTATTCCAACCGCGTTGTTCGGCTTGTACATAGGCCATGACATGTGATCCAGATCCATAACGGCTTATGGCGCAGGTTGCATTTTCTAACTCTTCAATAGATTTAAACTTGCTATTTGCCGCCACATGTACACCCCATTGCAACGGGGAAGAGACAAAAAGTTGTAAAATTTTTGAAGGATTTCCGGCAGCGATATCTTTTATGATACCACCAGTAAGTATTACTGCGAGATCTATTTCTTTATCTCTAAGTGCCTTATTCATCGCACCTGTACCTTCAGGAAAATCAATCCATTCTAATTCGATGCCTTGAGAGGCAAACATTCCATCTTCTATTGCTAGGTGCCATGGTAAGTTAAAGTGTTCTGGAACACCACCTATTCTAATCTTCGTCATATATTAATTGTGCTTCTCTTTCAAATATTCAAAAATAGCATATTGCGATCTAACTTTGGGAGAGTCTATGGCTGCTTTCGCGAAAGCGTTATTCTCCTCTTTGTTTTGAATGCGCGCCTTAATATTATCTGCTAGTTGAATTTCTAAAATATCTTTTAATTCTTTTTTGCAATTTTCATCCGTAATAGGAACAAGAACTTCAATACGTCTATCTAGGTTACGGGTCATCCAATCTGCACTTCCTATGTACATGCGCTCGTCACCTCCATGATAAAACCAATACATGCGCCCATGCTCTAAATACCGATCTAAAATAGAGGTCATGTAAATATTTTCACTAAGTCCTTTTACTCCAGGTATTAGAGAGGAAAAGCCGCGTACAATCATACGTATCTCAACACCTGCCTGACTAGCTTTGTATAATAAGGCTATCATGTCTTTATCCTCTAGGCTATTCATCTTAATTTTGATAGCCGCTGGTTTTCCCTCTCTGGCGGCTTCAATCTCACTATATATAAGCTTTTCAAATGTTCTTCTAGTTGTAAATGGTGAAACCAATAAATGCTTATTTCTAGGGACTATTAAGTCGCCTTCCAAAACTTTAAAAACTCTATTTAATTCTTTTCCTAGTTTTTTATCTGCAGAGAAGAACCCATGGTCAGCGTAAATTTTAGAGGTTTTGGCGTTAAAATTTCCTGTACCTATATAAATATAACGTCTATTACGACCGTCTTCCTTGCGTTTTATAAGTAGAATCTTTGAATGGACTTTTATACGAGGGTAACTATAAATTACCGTAGCACCTTTATCTTCAAAAGTTCGTCCCCAGCGTATATTATTCTCCTCATCAAATCGTGCTTTTGCCTCTATGAAAATGAAAACTTTTTTACCATTACCTAGCGCTTTTAATAGAGCCGTTGTAAGTGGAGACTGTGAAGCAACTCGATAGAGTGAGATTTTTATTTCCTCAACTTTCGGATCAGATGCTGCTTGTTCTACTAGCTGCTCTACGTAGTTAAAAGACATAAATGGAAAATGTACTAAATGGTTTCCTTGACGTAGTGTTTCAAATAAGTCCGTACTTTCTTCTAACGCTGTATGTTTTACCAGCGGCATAGGAGTATAATGAAGCGCCTTGTTATTAGTGGGGTCTGGGAAGGAAAAGAAATCATTAAAATTGTGATATCTGCCTCCTGGCATCATATCTACTTTTCCCACTTTTAAAAACTTACGTAACCGTTTAGTATCTTCTTTAGACATAGACGCATCATACAATAGACGCGTAGGTTGTCCTTTGTGACGTCTCTTTAAGGATTCATAAATACGATCTGCCAGTATGCCATCTACTTCATCATCAAGATATAGCTCTGCATCGCGTGACATTTTTATTTCATAAATATTTTCAATTATAGCGTTTGGAAAAAGTTCAGGTATTTTATAATGAATAATATCATCTATAAAGGTGATGTAGTGCTTTTGTTTTATAGTGGCAAGGTTTACAAATCTATCTATTTTATTAGATGGGATGTTTACAAAACCCAACTGTTGAGAATCTTTAAATGTTACGAAAAAATAGATACATTGATCTTCGAGAAAAACTTTTTTATCTTCTGTGGGATTGACAAGCTTTACCTCTAAGTGCTCTTTAATTTTGGCTTGATACCAACCATTAATTAAGGTTTCAAATTGACCATGGTAGCTTTTTGCATCAAGTAGATAAATATTGTTTGTTTCCAGCTCGGGAATAATTTGCTCTCTAAAGATTTTTCCAAATCTTTTATGCTGCGCCTCTACAGTAGCCTTGATCTCTTTTACTATAGCATTGGGCTTAAGGGATAGTTGTTTCCTAATCCTTTTTTTTACTCTTTTGAGTTGTCGCAGTTGTGATACTCGCACTCTAAAAAACTCATCCAAATTTGTGGCATAAATGGCTAAAAATTTTAACCGCTCATAAAGTGGATTATTTTCGACATCTTCTGCCTCTTGAAGCACGCGCTCATTAAAACTGAGCCAGTTCAAATCCCGGTGTCTGTAGGTGTCGTCTGTGAGTGGTTTCATTATGGGCTTTTTGTCAAATGTACAAAAGCGCCATTCCTATATATTTAAGGCTTTGTTAAATATATAGGTCATTTATGCTCATAGAAACTTCACTAGGGAATAGATTATTTAACTAAACAATCGAGTGCAAATTGTATAAGGTTTTCAGTAAGCTTTCTAGGAGATGCGGAGAAAGTACCGCTAGCACGATTTGCTAAAATAGCATTGAGAGAAACTGCTCTATGGCCCAATAATTTTGCGAGACCATAAATACCTGAGGTCTCCATTTCTAGATTTGTGATACGTAAGTCTTTTTCGCTTTCGCGAAAGCGGAATGAAGCCAATTTATCATTCATAGACGCGTCACTAGTATCAAGTCGAAGCCTTCTCCCTTGAGGGGCATAGAAACCTATATTTGTAGCCGTAAATCCATGATGTACTTGCGGAGCGCTAAATGTTGCAGCAAGCGATGCATCGCAACTTACCACATATGGTGTACTTTTCTCAGGAGCCCAAGACATGTGTTGCACAAAGGATTGTTGAATTTCCTCATTCTGAATGTGGGCACTATTGTAAAAGTGAACAAGAGCATCTAACCCAATAGCGTACTTAGATATTAAAAAACTATCTATAGGAATATCGCTCTGTATTGAACCGCTTGTACCTATGCGTATAATATCTAAGGAAGTTTGGGTAGATTTTACAGTTCGTGTTTCTAAATCAATATTCACAAGTGCGTCTAACTCATTTAGAACAATATCTATATTATCGGTACCTATTCCTGTAGAAATTACTGTAAGTTCTTTCCCCTTATAAGTACCTGTTGTTGTTTTGAACTCCCGCTTATGCGTTGAAAACCTTATAGAATCAAAATATTTTGTAATGGTATCTACTCGATCGGGATCACCTACCGTAATAATGGTATTTGCAATATTCTCTGGCTTTAGTTGTAAGTGATATATAGATCCATCCTCATTGAGGATGAGCTCTGAAGCTGCAATTTTCATAAATTAAATTTTTGATAGTTGGTGATCCTTGCTATTGTAGCTATAATCATATTTAAATGTTCCGCCTAGAGGACATTGATATACCATCGAGTTTCTTACATTTAAATTGTCTTCAAGTACGGCTATTCCTTTTTCTGTGAGTGCAAGAATATTATCTTCATTGGTAAAAAAAGAATCCATTCGACTTATCATCTTCAGAATTTGTATGTCTCCATACCCATAGTATCCTTGATAATTAAGCATATAACCACAAAGTTGATGTTTCGATTTTATCTTATACTTACGTATAAGTTCAAGCATGTTAGTCTCTAAGGTGTTAAGACCTGTTTCTTGATGAGGAAAGCGTTCTTTATGGGCACTAATACAGTTAGCAAGATATTTAAAGTTTGAATTTTTGGCGATACTGGGTTTAAATTTAAGGTGGTCATCACCGCAATAGATTCTCCATAAATCATCTGCAAGGAAGAGATCATGATTGTCCAGCAATACTTTATTCTCATAGTGATTTAGAAGCTGCTTATTTGAGAGCTCTGATAATCCATGCAGTTGTGTCTCAGATTCTATCCAGCCACTACATACTAAGTATATATTTTTTGACAGCTCTAAAGATCTTAAAAAACTGATGCAAGCTATCATATTGATATGGCAAAAGAGATCATATTCAAACCAAAGAACAATTTCTTTGTATTGATCCCCACCTGCTATAATAGCTAGTTGAGAACCAAATTTGTCTTCGTATGACCGTGCATGATCAGGATAATTTTTTTTAAAAAAGGATAAACGAGTTTTTATAAATTCATCACTAGCAAGATTAACTACCGTTTTACCTTCACAAAGCATTTCACGCCACACAGCAACGTCTCCTTTTATGTAATTTTCAGTGAGCTTAGTAGTTAAAGAATCGCCATTAACTATATGTAGTGTTTGTTTCATTAACCGCCTACGCGCTTAGTTTTAAATCCTTTGTCCTTCAAAAAACTCATGATGCGATCGCGGTAGTCGCCTTGGATGATGATACTTTCATTTTTGAAACTACCACCTACACCTAAATATACTTTAATTTCTTTTGCTAGAATCTTAAAATCAGAGGTTTCTCCAGTATATCCTTCTATTATTGTAATAGGTTTTCCTTTCCGTTTTTCATACTTACAAAGGAGAGGATCATTTTGAATCCATAATGTATCTTCTAAGGGAAGGTCTTCCTCTTGAGTTCCTTCTGGGGTATGATCTGGGAATAGGTTTTTAAGTTGATCGCTTAAGTCCATTTGTCTGAGCAATAAAAGCGTGAATAATACGGTAAAACCTATGACTACCCACGCATTGTATATATGTAAGTACTATTCTTTAATAAGGCCAATTTCTACGAGGCGTTGGTGTAAAAATTCTCCAGCTGTGATATCCTCAAAAGCTTTAGGATGCTCTTCATCAACACACTCATCTAGACAGTTTAGTTTCATATCTGACCTAGGGTGCATAAAAAATGGAATAGAATAGCGTGCGGTTCCCCATTCTTCTTTTGGTGGGTTTACAACCCTGTGGATGGTAGAACGCAATTTGTTATTAGTATGGCGTTCTAACATATCACCTACATTAATTACAAGCTCATCTTCATTAGGTATGGCATCTATCCATTCACCATCTTTACGTAATACCTGAAGTCCTCCAGCAGAAGCTCCCATTAAAAGGGTAATTAAATTTATATCACCATGTGCACCTGCTCGTACAGCACCTTTTGGCTCTTCAGTAATAGGAGGGTAGTGAATAGGACGTAAAATACTATTTCCATTACGAGCCCAGTGGTCAAAATAAAATTCGTCAAGTCCTATATATAGTGCTAATGCTCTTAAAACATAAATACCGGTTTTCTCGAGCATTCTGTAGGCTTCCATTCCTTTTTCATTAAAAGCAGGAAGTTCATTAACCATGATATTTCCTGGATATGCTTCTGCAAGATTTGCATCTTCGTCTGCCTCTTGACCAAAGTGCCAGAATTCTTTTAAATCTCCTTCTTTTTTACCTTTTGCGTGTTCTTTACCAAATGAAATATATCCACGCTGTCCGCCACCGCCTTCAATCTCGTATTTCATTTTAGTATCTTCTGGAAGGGAAAAAAAATCTTTTACACTTTTATATAAATCATCTACAAGGGCATCATCTAAGAAATGGTTTTTTAGCGATACAAAACCTATGTCCTCATATGCCGAACCAATTTCATTTACAAATTTCTGTTTTCGATCTGGATCATCACTTAAAAAATCTGCGAGGTCAACACTAGGTATATTATTCATTAGTTAGCTATTTGCGATTGTGGTACAAATATAATGAAACCGTACCTGTTTTGAAATTTGTTATTTGATATAGCGATATAGTTCATGTTAAGTAAATATGTTGTTTATGTAAGCTATCCGCTTTCGCGAAAGCGTGTAGATCAAACTTTTTTTTAACTAACAATGCCTATTAAGTTCAATTAGTTATCATATGTTTTTTCTACTTCTCCTCTTCCCAATAATTATTACATTTACTCTGTAATATAATTGACCACATGCAACATTCAATATCTCAAACTAAACCTTTTACCTATAATAGGGAAGGAATATCAAATGAAGAACTTCTAGCTCTTTATAAGTCAATGCTTAAACCTCGTATGATCGAGGAGAAAATGCTCATTCTTTTAAGACAGGGTAAGATCTCTAAATGGTTTGCTGGGATAGGTCAAGAAGCCATTTCTGTAGGAGTTACAATGGCCATGAAAAATGAAGAATATATATTACCTATGCACCGTAACTTGGGTGTGTTCACTACTAGAGAGATTCCATTATACAGACTCTTTACACAGTGGCAAGGTAAAATGAGCGGGTTTACTAAGGGTAGGGACCGTAGTTTTCATTTTGGTACACAAGAATTTAATATTGTGGGGATGATTTCTCATTTAGGACCACAACTAGGTGTTGCAGATGGAATTGCACTTGCCCATAAATTACGTAACGAAAAGTCTGTTACAGCTGTATTTACAGGGGAAGGAGGGACAAGCGAAGGAGACTTTCATGAAGCACTCAATGTAGCATCTGTTTGGGATCTACCTGTTTTATTTTGTATAGAAAATAACGGGTACGGATTGTCAACACCTACTTCAGAGCAGTATAAGTGTGAACACCTAGCGTATAGAGCAAAGGGCTACGGAATGGAGTCCCATATCATAGATGGCAATAATATTTTAGAGGTTTATAGCAAAATTAAAAGCATTACAGAGGATATTCGAATTAATCCTAGGCCTGTACTGATCGAATTCAAAACGTTTAGAATGCGTGGTCATGAGGAGGCTAGTGGTACAAAGTACGTGCCTCAGGAATTAATGGATTCTTGGGCCCAAAAAGACCCTGTAGTGAATTTTAAACAGTTTCTGCTTGATGAGGAAGTAATTACTGAAGAAATGCATGCGCAATTTACAGAAGCATTTACTGCAGAAATTAATGAGCACTTAGATCTTGCTTATGGTGAAAATGAGATCATCCCTGATCTAGACACAGAGGTAAATGATGTATTTGCTCCTTTTAGCTTTCGCGAAAGTAAACCGAGTGAAGAAACAGAAGAACTAAGACTCATAGATGCAATTTCAAAAGGACTTAAACAGTCTATGGAGAAATATGATGACCTTATTATTATGGGTCAGGATGTAGCAGAGTATGGAGGTGTTTTTAAAATTACTGAAGGTTTTGTAGAAGCTTTTGGGAAAGATCGTGTGCGTAATACGCCTATTTGTGAAAGTGCGATTGTTGAAACCTCAATGGGGTTATCAATTAACGGAATGAAAGCGGTAATGGAAATGCAGTTTTCAGATTTTGCTACGTCAGGTTTTAATCCTTTAGTAAATTATTTAGCAAAATCATATTACCGGTGGTCGCAACCTGCAGATGTAGTAGTTCGTATGCCTTGTGGAGCAGGTGTGGCCGCAGGACCTTTTCACTCTCAGACCAATGAGGCTTGGTTTACTCATACACCTGGATTAAAAGTAGTTTACCCAGCATTTCCAGCAGATGCAAAAGGCTTACTTGCGACGGCTATTGAAGATCCTAATCCAGTACTCTTCTTTGAACATAAAGCATTATACAGAAGTATAAGAGAGGAAGTGCCTGCAAATTATTATACGATACCGTTAGGAAAAGCATCTCTACTGCGCACGGGAGAGCAACTTACAATTATAACATACGGGGCTGGGGTACATTGGGCTCTTGAGATGCTTAATGAACTTTCTCATATTGAAACAGATTTGATTGACCTCAGAACTTTGCAGCCTCTAGATACTGATGCTATTTTTAAGTCAGTTCGTAAAACAGGGCGTGTACTTCTATTAACAGAAGACTCTGCTTTTGGTAGCATTATGTCAGACATCTCTGCGATGATTATGGAAAATTGTTTTGAGTCATTAGATGCACCCGTTAGAAGAGTGGCTAGTCTTGATACTCCTATTCCGTTTAATAAGGACCTAGAAGATCAATATTTATCACGTAAACGCCTTAAAGAAACAATGATAGAATTACTTAAATACTAATTGTTAATTTTTTAAGCAAAAAGCAGTAAAGTGTAACATTATTAATGAGCTATTAACATTTCTTCGTTAAAGCCTGCTAATTTTTGAATAAAACGTGGGATGTAAAATTACTTTTATCTCATACTAATCAATAAAAACAAAAATTATGTTACGTTGGACTATCATTTTTATCGTTATCGCAATTATAGCTGCCATATTCGGATTCGGAGGAATTGCATCTGGAGCTGAAAGCATCGCAAAAATTTTATTCTTCATTTTTATAATCTTATTCGTACTATCTCTAGTAAGTAGATTATTTAAGAAGTAAGAAACAGACTAACTTATCTAAGCAATTTCCTTTTATTTTTAAGGAAGTTGCTTTTTTTAAATCTAAAATCTATGAAATCAATTAAACAATTAATGCTCGTTGCTATAGTAGCTGTATTTGTGAGCTGTGGATCAAGTGATCAGGTAATCAAGGAGTCTGAAAAGACACTTAAAGGGTTGTGGTCATTAACAGATATTTCTTATGATCGTGATGGAATTTACGATGTAAAACTTTTTGACAACGTTACTACAGAATGTATGGTAGGAAGTACATGGAGATTTATTCCAAATAACAACTTTGGAAATTACGAATTAGACCCAACATCAGGTTGTGCAGAGGGTAAGAGTTATTTTATCTGGGACATACCACAGAATAATGGTAATGCAATGAATTACGATATTCTTTTAAAGCCTACAGATGAGCGCATGAAGAGTACAATGAATAATGCTGGTTATAGAGTAAACCTAGCATACCTTACAGATTCAAGCCTAACAATGACGCAAACTGTTACAGAAGGTGGCGAGCCTTTTAAAATTACAATGAACTTTACAAAAACAGCAGAGTAATCTGCATTTAAAACGATAGTATGAAATCAATTATAAAGAATATTGCTGTTGCTGCACTAGGTGTAGTAATGATTACAGGATTTACTAGCTGTGAGGCTACTAAAAATGCAAATAACAAACAAAAAGGAGCTGTAATAGGAGCTACTGGAGGTGCTGTTTTAGGTGCAATTTTGGGTAACAATGTTGGTAAAGGTGGTAACGGAGAATTAGGTGCCGTGATCGGTGGTGTAGTAGGAGGAACTGCTGGTGTTATCATAGGAAACAAAATGGATAAACAAGCACAAGAAATTGAAAAAGAAATTCCTGGAGCTACTGTAGAGCGTGTTGATGATGGTATTATAGTAACATTTGATGAGAATTCAGGGGTGTATTTTGATACTGGGAAATATAATGTGAATGCAGATTCCCAAACATTATTAAACAAGCTTTCTAATGTAATGAAGGAGTATGATCAAACAAATGTAATTGTTGCAGGGCATACTGATAGTCAAGGTAGTGATGCTTTAAACATGACGTTATCAAAGAACCGTGCAAACGCAGTTACTAATTATATGGTAGGAACAGGATTACTTCCGTCTAGATTTACAACGGTTTGGTATGGTGAAGATCAACCAGCAGCTAGTAATGATACAGCAGAGGGTAGAGCACAAAATAGAAGAGTGCAACTTGCAATTGTTCCTAATGAACAAATGAAGGAAGAAGCAATGAAAGAAGCAGGAGTAAAAGGATAATAGTTAAGTATCTTTAGTTAAGAGCCCCACGCAAAATTTGTGTGGGGTTTTTTTATTTAGATTTTTGAAAGAAATAATCTATCCTGTTGTAACTTGAAATTCATATGATTTCAAAACGAGACATTATCATTGTAGGTGGAGGACTGGCAGGTCTTACCGCGGCCATTCATTTGCAGCAAAAAAGATGCTCTGTGACACTTATTGAACGTCAAAATTATCCTAAACATAAAGTTTGTGGTGAATATGTTTCTAATGAGGTATTACCCTACATACGCGAGCTAGGTATTTATCCTCTCAAAAATGGAGCAAAGGATATTCGTGAATTTCAGTTTTCTGGCCTTAGCGGGAAAGCACTTTCTATACAGTTACCGTTAGGCGGTTTTGGTATGAGTCGCTATGCATTAGACCACTTAATGCTACAAAGAGCGATTGCACTTGGAGTCGAAGTAGTCCAAAAAACAGTGGAAAAGATTGGTTTCCAAGATAAGCAATTTAAGGTGGAGATGCGAGATACCACATTGTATGCGGACTATGTTTTAGGAGCTTATGGAAAAAGAAGCGGACTCGATGTTACGCTTTCGCGAAAGTTTATAAAAGAACGCACACCTTGGATGGGTGTTAAAATGCATTATGAAGCAGCATTTCCAGATGATGTGGTTGCCTTGCATAATTTTGAAGGAGGTTACTGTGGATTGTCAAAAGTAGAAACGGAAGCTGTGAATGTATGCTATCTCACAAACAATAAGACTTTTAAGAAATTTAAAGATTTAGCTGAATTTCAAAAAGAAATTTTAGAACAAAACGCTCAGTTAAAATCTTTTTTTTCTAATGCTAAACCAATTTTCAATAAGCCGATTGCCATAAGTCAGATATCCTTTGAAAACAAATCAACTATAGAAGATCATATTCTTATGATAGGCGATAGTGCAGGGCTTATCCATCCATTGTGTGGAAATGGTATGGCAATGGCCATTCATAGTGCAAAAATTGCTTCCGAATGTTTACTGTATCATTTTGAAAACCAAACTTCTAGACAGCAACTTGAAATCAATTATACCAAGCGGTGGAAGAAAGCATTTACACAACGCATGCGCAATGGAGCCCTTATTCAAAGAGGACTTTACAGTAAAACACTTACAAGAGTAGGAGTACAGCTTTTGCAAAAATCTCCTCTGTTATTAAAGAAAATTATTAGCTCAACTCATGGAAAACCACTGTCAGATGAATTTTAGTAAGCGAAGTACGCTCCCAGAATTAATGGACAATCCAGAGCTACCCGAGCCAGAATTACAATTAGCGCTACAGGATTTAGCACTTGTAAATAAATACTTAGGTGGTAATGGAATCACAATCAAAGCTTTAGAACGCATTGTTTCTGAGCATCCAGATAAGAATAAATGGCATATTATAGATGTAGGCTGTGGAGATGGAGAAATGCTGAGGCAGGTAGCGCAACACTTCGCAAAAAAATCTTTAGACATTAAATTTTTAGGAATCGACATTAACGAGAAAAGTATTGCTGCTGCTAAAAAGCAAAGCGAAGACTTGCAAAATATTTCATTTGAACAAAAAGACATCCATACACTCGAAGCAGATGATTTGAAATGTGACATAGTTTTGTTTACACTCACTATGCATCACCTTACAGATTCTCAAATACTTTTATTTTTAGAAACCTGCAAAAAAATTGCCTCTGTTGCGATTATAGTGAATGACCTACAACGAAGTAAACTGGCATATAGACTTTTTCAAGTTTTTAGTGGTATTTTTATGAAAAGTAAGATTGCAATATACGATGGTAAAATATCGGTTGCGCGTTCTTTTAAGAGAAAAGATTTAGAGGAGTATTCAAAGAAACTTGCACTTGATGACTATTTAATTAAATGGAAATGGGCATTTAGATATTTGTGGATTATAAACATATAGATGAGCGTAAAAGTCACTACAGTTGCAAAGCAACTACCACCATACTCAAGAACTACAGAGGAAATTATGCCATTTTTGGACATTTGGCTAGAAGGGCAAGAAGATCGCTTTAAGCGAAAGGTTAAAAAGATTTTTGGAAATGCCGCTGTAGACAAAAGGTATAGCATTATGTCTCCAGAAGAGGTTTTTACAGCCACTAGCTTTCAGGATAAGAATGACATTTACACAAGGGAAGTTGTGAAACTAGGAGAACAAGTACTCAAAAAGGCATTGCAAAAAGCAACTTGGGAGGCAACTAGTATAGACTTTATCATCACCGTAAGCTGTACTGGGATCATGATACCATCATTAGATGCGTATCTAATTAATGCATTACAATTACGCCAAGATATAGTACGCCTGCCGGTTACAGAAATGGGTTGTGCAGCTGGAGTGAGCGGTATGGTTTATGCCAATGAATTTCTCAAAGCAAATCCAGGTAAGCGAGCAGCGGTAATTGCAATTGAGAGTCCTACAGCGACTTTTCAACATGATGATTACTCAATGGTAAATGTAGTAAGTGCAGCAATTTTTGGTGATGGAGCGGCTTGCGTGCTACTATCGAGTAAGAAGGAAGACAAAGGACCTGAAATTATAGATACAGAAATGTATCATTTTTACAATGCTCAACATATGATGGGCTTTAAACTGGTCAACACAGGCTTGCAGATGATTTTAGATGAGCAAGTCCCGCAGCAAATAGCAGATAAATTTCCAGACATCATTCATCCCTTTTTAGAGCAAAATGGCTACAAGATTGAAGATGTAAATCATCTAATATTTCACCCTGGAGGTAGGAAAATTGTAGAAACGGTAGAAGAACTTTTTGGAAAACTAGGTAAGAATATTGACGATACAAAAGAAGTTCTAAAATTATACGGTAACATGAGTAGTGCGACGGTCCTTTATGTATTAGAACGATTTTTAGATAGAGAATGCAAAAAAGGAGATCTGGGAATAATGCTCAGTTTTGGACCTGGATTTTCGGCGCAACGTATTCTATTAAAATGGTAATAGTAGCAATACAACAAGGTAAGTTTGGACTTTCACGGAATTTTAAGAAGTAATAATTAAGTAATGAGCATTTTTAAATATGCAATCTTATAAAAACAAATACGCCGTTATTTTGGGAGGAAGTTCTGGTTTAGGACTGGCAACCGCACAAAAACTAGCTCAAGAAGGTATGCACCTTATCATTGTACACCGTTCTCGTCGTAGTGTCATGGCTACATTTGAAGAGAACGTTACAGCAATGCAACAAAATGGAGCAAATGTATTGACCTTCAATACTGATGCTTTGCATCCTCAAAAACGTGAACAGGTAATTACTGAGCTATTAGAAAAAATAGGTAAACATCAAGTAAAAGCAATCATTCATAGTGTGGCTCGTGGCAATTTAAAACCTATGTATTCACAGGAAGGTGCTGTGCTTTCTAACGAAGATTTTAAGCTAACTTTAGACGCCATGGCCGTTAATTATTACGATTGGGTTTCCGCTTTCGCGAAAGCGGAATTATGCACACCAAATGCGAGAGCCATTGCATTTACCAGTGAAGGAAGCAGCCGTGCATGGTCGCAATACGGGGCAGTTGCAGCAGCCAAAGCAGCATTAGAAAGTATCTCACGCGGTATAGCATTAGAATTTGCTCCTGTGGGCATTACCTCAAACTGTATACTTGCCGGCGTTACTGATACTGAAAGTTTACGCCTCATACCAGGCAGTGAGCTTATGAAAGAAAAGTCACTAGAACGCAATCCGTACGGGAGATTGACCCTTCCCGAAGATGTGGGAAATGCTGTGTATTTATTAATGCGAGATGAAGCAGCCTGGATTAATGGGGCAGTCATCCCAGTAGATGGAGGAGAACACATACGATGAGCCCAAAAGAAATCATAGCGGCCTTACCGTATAGCAAACCTTTTCTCTTTGTAGATAACATTGTTGAGGTAAGTGATCAAGCAATTTGTGGGGATTATACGTTTCCAGAAGATTCTTTTTTTTATAAGGGACACTTCAAAAATCATCCAGTAACTCCGGGCGTTATTCTCACTGAATGTATGGCGCAAATAGGGTTAGTGAGTTTAGGGATTTTTAAATTGAGAGATAAAGAACTGAATAATTTGCAAGTAGCTTTTACCAATGCTGAGGTTCAATTTTTAAAACCTGTGTTACCTTCAGAAAAGGTAACTGTCACCGCAGAAGAAACTTATTTTAGGTTTCAAAAATTAAAATGTAAGGTAAGTCTGCGTAATGAAAATAATGAAATCTGTGCCACAGGTAATCTTTCTGGTATGTTTAGTATAATAAATGAAAAATAGAGTTGTCATAACGGGAATGGGGGTTTGCGCTCCTAATGGTATAGGTCTGGAAGCTTTTAGTGAGGCTATTTTTTCAGGAAAAAGCGGGGTGCGTTTCCACCAAAAACTTGCCGACTTGAATTTTGGCTGTCAAATAGCCGGAGAACCAAGCATTCCTGATGGAATGCTAGAAGAATATTTTACCGCACTTCAATTAAAAGATCTACAAAGTTCTGGAATAGAATACGGAATGATAGCTGGGGTGGATGCTTGGTGCGATGCCGGTCTATCATCAACGGACAAAGATACGGTGGATTATGATAGTGGAATTGTTTTTGGAGTATCGCTACTAGGGGCAGAGAAGTTTAGAAGCTCCATTTATCTAACGGATGAGGGAAAAGTAAGACGTCTAGGGAGTACCTCTGTAGTACAAACTATGGCAAGTGGTATTAGTGCATATCTAGGAGGTTATATAGGTTGCGGAAATCAAGTGACTACCAATTCAAGCGCTTGTACCACTGGTCTAGAAAGTGTTTTCATGGGATACGAGCGTATTCGTAATGGGCATGCAGTACGAATGCTCGTAGGAAGTTGTAATGATAGCGGCCCCTACATTTGGGGTGGGTTTGATGCTATGCGTGTGCTTACCACAAAAAATAATGATCAGCCAGAACACGGCAGCCGGCCTATGCAAGCCGATGCTAACGGTTTTGTGCCGGGAGCCGGAGCGGGAGCGCTTGTTCTGGAAACACTAGAAAGTGCCCAAGCGAGAGGAGCAAAAATCTACGCCGAAGTCTTAGGGGGAGCCGTAAACAGCGGCGGACAACGAAATGGAGGAACGATGACTGCGCCTAATAGCGAAGCTGTACAACGATGCATCAAACAAGCAGTACAAAACAGTGGCGTGGAGTCTAATGAGATAGATACCATAAATGGACATTTAACCTCCACTGGAATGTGTCCTACTGAGGTGAAAAACTGGAGTGAGGCCTTAGAATTGAGAGGTGCAGAATTTCCCTATATCAATAGTCTAAAAAGTATGACAGGCCATTGTCTCGCTGCGGCTGGTAGTATCGAAGCTGTGGCCACTATATTAGAAATAGAAGAGGGAAAAATTTTTGGAAATATAAATGCTAACAATACACATCCAGATATTACAGAATGTGTAGCTTTAGAAAAAATACCACAGCATACGATAGAGAAGCCCATTCAAATTGCGGCCAAGGCAAGTTTTGGCTTTGGAGATGTGAATTGCTGTATGCTGTTTAAGAAATTTACTACCTAACGATTGATACACTAATGGAGAGCGTTTTTAATGATTCTCATTACGATATAACAGTATGGATACTAAACACTACGAAGACCTAAAGAAAATTATAAAAGTATATCTGCCAGAAGATGTTTCTGTAGATGATATTACACCTACAAGTCATCTTACACAAGAATTAAATATCAATTCTGCAAATTTGGTTGATATAGTGCTAGATGTAGAAGATCATTTTGATATTACTATCGAAGATGATGAGATCGAAAAAATGGAGACGGTGGAAAGTGCGATTGCTATCATAGAAAGTAAGGTAGAATAATCTTAGAAAAGGAGTATTCTCCTTTTGTTAGTTTCAAATGTAGTATGAGATGGCTATCACTGTAAAAGGAGGTTTTCCATTCTCATACTATAGTAGTTTACTTACAGTGAAATTGCGTTTTCTTATTTTTCCATTGTATCCAATATTCTTGAAGACCTTCGGACGTAGTTTTTAAATTACTAATATAAAGTTCATGACCTTCTAAGGTGACGTTTTTAAGTTCTCTCTTTCTTCTTTCTAATGCTGGCTTGTGATTCCAACCACCTACGTGGTCGAAGGAAGTATAGGCATCACAAGAATGTTTGACGATTACGAATGGTATTGAAAGTTTGAAGGTCACCATTCCACTACCCATACCTATTGTGGTCATTTCAATATTCCGAAAATCAACCTTTTTATAGTGTTTGAGAGCATACTGTTCTTTTAATTAATCACCTACAGCGGCACTCATCTCATTAGAGAATTGATGAGCGACATCATCGCCATCAATAAACTCTGGTCCGCTATACTTGCCGGTACAGCCATTGTTTGTGCATATGATGCCTTGTTCATTTTCAGTAGCAACGTTTTTTACTGGATTGTTTTCCCGTTTGCAGCCAAACAGAAGTAATATGCATACAAAGACGTAGTGAGATAGGTTCATAAATATTACAATATGAAATCTTTACGTTATTAGAAAGTGATTAGTCATTCCTTAAAGTCAAGCTCAGCTTTCCATATTGATCTTGTGAATCGTTTGCATTTATGATATAGGTGTAAAACCCGTCTTCTAGAGGAGTTTCTCCTACATAATCAATGGGTTGCATCGTATACGTTTTGCCATCAATTTGTAATTCTATAAAAGCATATCTGTAAGCGCTCTCAAAAACTTGGTAGGGGGAACTATCTTGAGAATCGATATTTTCAAAATCTTTAGTTCCGCTTGCACTATTTACTATGACATTTTTGAAGTCATATAGACTTTCGTTAGCCACTAGTATGGAAACTTCTGAGACTTTTTCGTCATCTGCTGAACAGCTTAGAAGTGTTGAAGCCAAAATTAAGCATAAGTATATTTTCTGCATATAGGTTGTTTTATACTGGATAGATGTAAAATTGCGATAAGGTTGCGCTATTTAACATCGAAATGTTGAAGTAAAAGTCATTCGGAACTAGAAAATGTTATCAGTTCGTATGATATCTACAACTATTTGTCCTATCTATATTCAGGATTTTCAAATTCCCAACGTTTTCCGTCATCCCAGTCTTCGCGAGAGTTGCCATAGCTCGGATACCCGCCATTTTCTTTAAGCATATGTGCTAAATGTAGTAAATTGTAAGTCATGAAGGTGGTGTTTCTGTTAGTAAAATCACTATCAAATCCAACTGGTTTATCTAACTGCTCTCCTTTCCATTCTGTATCACCGTAACTCGGTCCAGGACCTACTTCACCTAACCAACCACAATCTGCTTGTGGAGGAATACTAAAACCTACATGTTGCAGCGAATAAAGAATCCCCATTGCACAGTGTTTCACCCCATCTTCATTCCCAGTTATTATACATCCACCTACTTTGCCATAGTATAAATATTGACCTTTGTCATTCGTTTTGCTACTCATAGCATATAATCTTTCAATTAACTTTTGAGCTTCGGAAGATTTTTCTCCTAACCAAATTGGAGTACCCACAATTAAAATATCGGCTTTCATGATTTTATCAGAAAGTGATGGCCACTCATCAATGTCCCATCCATACTCAGTCATATCGTTGTAAACCCCACTTGCAACTTGATGGTCTACAAGTCGTATTTCTTCAATTTGAACATGCTCATGTTTCATAATCTTTTTAGAAACATTCATTAACTTCTGGGTGTGACTCTCTTTTGGAGATTTTTTAAGAGTGCAATTAATATAAATAGCTTTTAAATTACTAAAATCTGTTTTCTTCATAATTATATTATTAAGTATTTAAAGTTAATGATTTTTGAGGCTAAAGTTAGATGTAGTATTGTTGCTACTTTGGTGCCATTTTTATTTCTCACGATACAGCAAAATATCTACCTGCTTGTAACTTGTTAATTACTTATTTTTTTATGGGTTGACATCATCCCCATAGAGTCCTTATATTAGCAACGCTACCAAATATTATGACTAAAGAAACACAATACAACGAAGACAATATACGCTCACTCGATTGGAAGGAACATATCCGTATGCGACCTGGGATGTATATAGGTAAACTAGGCGATGGATCCAGTGCAGATGACGGTATTTACATCCTCGTAAAAGAGGTACTCGATAACTGTATTGATGAATTTGTGATGGGTGCAGGAAAGACCATAGAGATTTCCATACAAGGAGAAAAGGTCATCGTGCGCGACTATGGTCGTGGTATTCCATTAGGCAAGGTAGTCGATGTGGTTTCAAAAATGAACACTGGAGGAAAGTACGACTCTCGTGCATTTAAGAAATCAGTTGGTTTAAATGGTGTCGGTACTAAGGCCGTAAATGCTTTATCTAGTTATTTTAGAGTAGAGTCTACCCGTGATGCAAAATCTGCTAGTGCCGAGTTTGAACGTGGAGAATTACAAGACAAAGAGTTGCTTGAGGAAACCTCAAGAAGGCGCGGGACTAAGGTGTCTTTTGTGCCAGATAGCGAAATTTTTAAAAACTATAAATTTCGATCTGAGTATGTAGAGCGTCTTATTAAAAATTACGTATATCTAAATCCAGGACTTACTATTATTTTTAATGGGGAGAAATTCTACTCAGAAAATGGATTAAAGGACTTACTTTCAGAATCTATAGCAGAGGGGGATCGACTATACGATATCATTCACCTTAAAGGAGAAGATATAGAGGTAGCAATTACACATAGCAAAAGTCAATATTCTGAGGAATATCACTCTTTTGTAAATGGTCAAAATACAACGCAAGGAGGAACGCACCAAGCTGCTTTTCGCGAAAGCATTGTACGCACCATTAGAGAGTTTTTTAATAAGAATTACGAAGCTTCAGATATCAGAAAGTCTATCGTTTCTGCCATAAGTATTAAGGTGATGGAACCTGTGTTTGAATCACAGACAAAAACAAAACTAGGTTCGACAGATATGGGTGGTGATTTACCTACGGTACGAACGTATATTAATGATTTTCTTAAAACATCATTAGATAATTTCTTACATAAAAATACCCCGGTTGCAGATGCGTTGCAACGCAAAATATTGCAAGCCGAACGTGAGCGTAAGGATCTTTCTGGCATACGAAAATTGGCTAAGGATCGTGCAAAAAAGGCAAACCTTCATAACAAGAAATTGCGTGACTGTCGTATTCATTTGACAGATAGCAAAAAAGAACGTAATCTCGAATCGACCTTGTTCATTACGGAGGGAGACTCTGCATCTGGTTCTATTACAAAATCACGAGATGTAAATACACAGGCGGTGTTTAGTTTAAAAGGGAAACCCCTTAATAGTTACGGACTCACAAAAAAGATTGTATACGAAAACGAGGAATTTAACCTTCTTCAGGCGGCACTAAATATTGAAGAATCCATAGAAGATTTACGATATAACCATATTGTCATTGCTACAGATGCTGATGTTGATGGAATGCACATTCGGCTATTATTAATCACATTCTTTTTGCAGTTTTTCCCAGAACTTATCAAAGAAGGACATTTATATATTTTAGAAACGCCTCTTTTTAGAGTGCGCAATAAAAAAGAGACTATTTATTGTTACAGTGATCAAGAGAAAGCAGATGCGATAGCAAAATTAGGAGCAAAACCAGAAATCACCAGATTTAAGGGACTGGGAGAGATATCACCAGATGAGTTCCAGTTTTTCATTGGGGAGGACATTCGTTTGGCTCCAGTGATGTTAGATAAAGCTTTGATGATTGAAGAATTACTTTCTTTCTACATGGGAAAAAACACACCAGATAGACAGAAGTTTATTATTGAGAATCTAAAAGTAGAACTAGATAGAGTAGAGGAAGCGTAGCAGAGATTACGCTTTCGCGAAAGCGTAATTATAACCATAATATTTTGTATTGATTTTAGAAGCACCTTGTTAAAGGAATAGCGAGATAGACCAAGATTAAAATTAAAAATTAGACCTAACGGCATAATAATTTAATGAGCGACGAAATAAACGACCTTAACGAAGAAGAAGATTTAACTCCCTATCTGGAGCCAGATCAAATAGATGAAGGAACAGCCGAAGCGATTACTAGAGTTTCTGGCATGTTTGAAGATTGGTTTCTCGATTATGCGTCTTATGTGATTCTAGAACGTGCCGTTCCCGCAATAGAAGACGGTTTTAAGCCAGTGCAACGTCGTATTATGCATTCGCTTAAAGAGCTCGACGATGGTCGTTACAACAAAGTAGCAAATGTGGTAGGGCATACCATGCAGTATCACCCGCACGGAGATGCGAGTATAGGTGACGCGATGGTGCAAATAGGGCAGAAAGATCTACTCATAGATACGCAAGGTAACTGGGGAAACATATTAACTGGAGACCGAGCTGCAGCATCTAGATATATAGAAGCGCGACTGTCTAAGTTTGCGCTAGATGTAGTTTATAATCCTAAGATTACAGACTGGCAATCATCTTATGATGGTCGTAAAAAAGAGCCCATTAATTTACCGGTGATGTTTCCAATGCTGCTCGCTCAAGGAGCAGAAGGAATTGCGGTTGGTTTGAGTACAAAGGTTTTGCCCCACAATTTTATAGAACTTATAAACGCTTCTATAAAACACTTACAAGGCAAAAGATTCACCATCTATCCAGATTTCCCAACGTCAGGTATTGCAGATTTTTCTGATTATAAGGATGGCTTAAGAGGAGGGAAAGTAAGGTGTAGAGCACGTATAAGTCAGCTGGATAAAAATACGTTGGTTATTTCTGAACTGCCTTTTGGTCAAACGACAACTTCGTTAATTGATTCTATCCTTAAGGCCAACGATAAAGGAAAAATCAAAATAAAGAAGATAGAAGATAATACCTCTGCCTTGGTGGAGATTTTGGTGCATTTACCTAATGGTCTTTCTCCAGATAGAACGATAGATGCCTTGTATGCCTTTACTAACTGTGAGACCTCTATATCGCCATTAGGTTGTGTAATTGAAGATAACAAGCCACTTTTTGTAGGAGTCACCGAAATGTTGCGCAGGTCTACAGACCGTACCAAGGAGCTATTAAAGTCTGAGCTAGAAATTCAGTTAGGCGAGTTTGAAAATCAATGGCACTATGCCTCGCTCGAACGCATTTTTATTGAAAATAGAATTTATCGAGACATTGAGGAAGAAGAAACCTGGGATGGGGTAATAAAAGCTATTGATAAAGGGTTAAAACCGTATATAGGCCATCTTAAAAGAGCAGTCACGGTAGAAGATATTACAAGACTAACGGAAATACGTATTAAACGCATTTCAAAATTTGATATTGATAAAGCGCAGCAAAAGATTGATGCTTTGGAAGATCAGATCGCACAGGTGAAGCATCATTTAGATAATCTTACGCAATATGCGGTAGATTACTTTAAGAGATTAAAGAAAGATTATGGAGAGGGGAAAGAGCGTAAAACAGAGATTAAAATCTTTGACGATATACAAGCGACTAAGGTAGTTTTACGTAATACGAAACTCTACGTTAATCGTAAAGAAGGATTTATTGGTACCTCCCTTAAACGGGATGAGTATGTAACCGATTGCTCAGATATAGATGATGTAATTGTTTTTACAAAATCTGGTAGTATGATGGTGACAAAGGTCGATGCAAAAACCTTTGTAGGGAAAGACATTATACATGTGGCCATTTTTAAGAAAAAGGATAAACGTACTACCTATAATATGATTTATAGAGCAGGTACAGGACTGCCTACTTATGTAAAACGTTTTAATATTACTTCTGTAACACGTAATAAAGATTACCAACTTGCCGGAGATAAGAAAGGAGCACAAGTTCTTTACTTTACGGCAAATCCAAACGGAGAGGCAGAGGTGGTAACTGTCTATCTAAGAGCTGTTGCTTCGGTAAAGAAGTTACGTTTAGAAATAGATTTTGTAGATGTGATGATCAAGGGAAGGGCATCTAAAGGAAATATTGTCACTAAGAATGCTGTAAAATCTGTTGAGCTTAAAGAAAAAGGGCTTTCTACTTTGAAGCCACGCAAGATTTGGTTTGACGATACCGTACAACGACTCAATGTAGATGGAAGAGGGGAGTTGCTAGGTGAGTTTAAATCTTCAGATCGACTTTTGATTATCAACCAACACGGAAATGCGCGTACAATTATACCAGAAGTAACTCACCATTTTGATGAGGATATGATTGTTTTGGAGAAGTGGAACCCTAAAAAACCAATAACGGCTATTTATTGGGATGGATCAAAAGAGCGCTATTACGGCAAACGTTTCTTAATAGAAGCGCCAGACAAGGATGAGGTCTTCATTTCAGACAATACTGGTAGTCAACTCGAGTTAGTGTCTACAGACTGGAGACCTGTGGCAGAGATGGTGTTTTACAAAGAACGAGGCAAAGATCAACGGGAAAATGAGGAAGTTTCTATGGAAGATTTTATTGCCGTAAAAGGTATTACTGCGCTGGGTAATCAATTCTATACAGAAAAGCTAAAGGGTCTTAATTGGCTAGATTCCTTACCTTATGAAGAGCCAGAGCCAGTCAAAAAAGAAAATATCGAAGTAGTTGATGAAGAAACGGTTGCAGCAAAGAATGGCACTAAAGATAAGAAGGAGCAAGACACTGCAAACTCAAAAGGGAGTGATACCGAGGATCCAGAAGGAGAATCACAAACTACTTTGTTTTAAGTACGCTTTCGCGAAAGCGTAAGTGGATTTGAAAAATCTATAAAAATTATTATTTTTATAGATACTTTTAAAGTTGATAGGTAAATAGATTTTTGATAACGAGCGCTTTACAAATTGAGGTTTAAAAAACTTAATTTTTTTCTGATTAAACCTCTTTTAGTTCTTGTTTTCTTTGAAATGTTGCTGTACATTTGCATCCGCTTATCACAAGCAAGTTCAGTAATGTAATGAAAGGAGAGGTGCCTGAGTGGCCGAAAGGAGCGGTTTGCTAAATCGTCGTAGGTGGAAACGCTTACCCAGGGTTCGAATCCCTGTCTCTCCGCAAATAGAAGTTTAAGGCTTCTTTTTATGCAACGTTGTTGCAGTTCGGGGTATAGCGTAGCCCGGTTATCGCGCCTCGTTTGGGACGAGGAGGTCGCAAGTTCGAATCTTGCTACCCCGACAATTTGATTACGGGCTCTTAGCTCAGCTGGATAGAGCACCTCCCTTCTAAGGAGGCGGTCGAAGGTTCGAATCCTTCAGGGCTCACATTAAATTTAAATTAACCCTCTGATTTTTCCAGGGGGTTTTTTGGTTAAATAAATGGATAGTTTTGAATTATTCTTTAATCCTGGACTATTTACTTTTAATGAATCCACTTATGATGAATGTTTCTTTAAATAAATCAAAAAATTCTTTAGTGGTAGTCTGATTAAGTAGGGCGGGAGCTGTAAAATTTACTTTGGATGGATACCTAAGTTTTGACAAAGCCAGAAACTTTACCGTTTATGTATTCCTTAGGATGATTATGAATTTTACAGCGTAGCCATACGACAAAGCGGAAATAAGCATATGTGCAAAAACCTTCGATTATTATATACTTTTACAAGTATACGAGCCCTCTAGCCAATCAGACTGCCACGGCTAGGCTAAGGTTAGTACGGGATTAAATTAGTATTTAATTTCGGATTAAGCGATTAGCCAAAGCTTTTTATTTTGTTTTATTTTTTTCTGTTCTAAAGCCAAATCAAAAGATTTGACGGACTTTATAAAAATACACTAAACTTTGGATTAAGCACTAAAACCCGTATTAATTTTAGCCATTGTTGTAAAACGTTATATTCTAGTTAAAGTCATATAAGTAAATAGTACTTTCATATTGATCAGAAATAGGATTGTCATTTTTATAAAGTAATAATCTAGAGTCATTAACAAATATTCCGCCATCAAAAGAAGCAGGAATTTCTTTAATTATAGATTGATCATTACTGTTAAATAAATTACGCCATCCTAATACATTATTCCCATCAGGAGAAACATCTTGTACATCTATATTTCCATATTCATTTTGGAAAGTTCCTTGAATATTGAAATCTAAATCTAGCAAAAAGTGATTCCAATATAATTTATTATTGTTTAATATAATTTTAGCAGATTGATAACTATTACTATTCCATTGATCTTCTAATGAAAAAGTATCATCAGTCGTTCCGATTTTAGATAAATTTGAACCAGAGGAATTACTTTCTCCGTGATAAAGATTATTGTTTTGATCTATCTCAAAATCTCCGTGACTAAAACTGGAATATGCTGCAGAAATATTTGTGCTATAAGGAATATTTACATTATTAATCAAATCATAAATTCTAAATTGAGTTGAACCACTAGTAGGAGGTGTAATATGGTAATAAAGTTTTCCATTGTAACCAACCTCAATTTTATGAGCACTATTCGATAATGAAAAGGTAGTTTCAAGATTTTTAGTGTTTAAATTCACTTTATGAATATTATTACTTCTAGAAGAAAGGTATAAAAAATTTCCATCAGGATCGATATCTAAATCACTAAACTTAACATTTTGTAGGATTCTGTTTTCTATAGATAAATCATTTAGATTTATAAAAACTAAACCATATTCTGTTTCATTATCATCATAAATACTTTCAGTGTTTACAATTCCGTATGCATAGTTTCTTGATATATCAGGTATGATTTTTAGTATTGGATAGTCAGTTTTTATAAATTTACCAGCTTGAATAGAATCTATATTGCTTTCAAAAATTTCAGGTATTTGTTGTGTTCTCTCTAAAATAACTTTATAAAAATACTCTTCTCCTAAAATAGCAGTTTTATCTATAAAGGTAGTGTCATTAATATTGTTTGTTATAAAGACGGGATCGTTATATAAAATATTACTTCTATATCTAGACCTATAAAGTTTAAAACTTTCAAAATATGGGTCATTTATGGAAGACCAACTAATTGTAGAAGAGTTATTTGTTTTTTCTATAGGTAAAAGTTTTATTGCATTATAGATGTCTATAGAGTCACTAATAATAGAATCCACTTCGTTTATTATATCTAATCTAATGTTATGAATATTCTTGCTTAATGTTGAATTAGTAAAAGAAGTTTCACCATCTTCATCAATGTTTTGTTCAAATATAATTCCATCTTTATCGCTTATCCATTTTGCTCTCAAGTTTGTTAAATCAGAAAAATTATCATCAATGATAATTCCTTTAAAATTTAATTCATCACCAGGAATAGTGTTTTCAAAATTAGAAGGATTTAAGATCTGAACTGAAATATCATTAAGTGAAGTAATTTCTGGCATTTCAGTTTCTAAATCTTTTTTTTCACAAGAGAATGATAAAATGATTAGTGTTAAAAATAATAATTTAAGTTTCATATTTTTTTTAAATGTTTTACAACAGGCCACTGCATAAAGCGAATGCGGCATTTTGCTGATTTGCTTTACTTGTGGGTCTTTGTTTGTTTTGTCTAAATATACACTTATTTGTGGTTCTATAAGCCGCATATAGAGCTTTCAAACCTGCCTCCGACGAGCAGAGCGAGAGGAAGGCATAACATTCGCTTTATGCTTGAGTTCTTGCATCCGACGCAGGAGCTTAGCGACTAAGAGGAATGCACAGGTTGCAACTACATTTCGATTTGTCTATAATTGAGCGTATGCTTTAAGGCATTTTTGAGCAGTGGCCTGTGGCAGTCTGATTAAGTAGGGCGGGAGCTGTAAAATTTACTTTTGATGTATTCCTAATCTTGACAAAGCCAGAGACTTTACCTTTTATAAATTAATTAAGATGGTTATGAATTTTACAGCGGAGCCATACGACCACGCGGTAATAAGCATATGTGCAAAAACCTTCGATTATTATATACTTTTACAAGTATACGAGCCCCCTAGCCAATCAGACTGCCACGGTTAGTATATGAAAAGTAGGCGATTTCAAAGCACTGAACTTTCGATTAAGTATGGGCTTTGATACGAGCCTAAACCCTTGATTTTTATACTGTCTCGCCTATTTTTTATATACATTGTTGTACGCTGGCTTTTTTCCATTTTCTATTATTCTACATTGTTCAAATTCCATTTCGGGATAAGCTTCATTTGCCCAATCACTTAACAACCTTAAAACGGGCAAAAGTCCAACTGCTTTTTCGGTTAATGAATATTCAACTCTTGGTGGAATTTCAGCAAAAGACTGTCTTAAAAGTAATCCATCGTTTTCCAATTCTTTCAATTGATTAGTCAGTACTTTTTTTGAGATTGTTGGTATAAGTGCGTTAAGCAATCCAAATCGCATAGAACCATTTGATAATAAGTATAAAATAATCGGTTTCCATTTATTTCCAATTATGTTCATCGTATGCACAAGGGAACAGGCATTTGGGTTGTCTATATATTTTCTTGCCATTAGTTACTTTTTGGTTACCACTTATTTGTTCAAATGAAAACTAAATAGTTTCTTTTTTAAACTAATATTAGTTTCTTTGCGATACAAATGTAATTAAAAATTTATAATGAAAAATATTTTTATAATAAACGGTCATCAGAAATATCCATTTTCTGAAGGAAAATTAAACGCAAGCTTAACCGAAAAAGCTGAAAGCTACTTTAAGAGTAACGGTTACAATATCAAGAAAACCACAATGGAAGATAATTATGATGTCAATGAGGAAATCGAAAAATTTAAATGGGCAGACGTTGTCTTTTTTCAAACACCATTGAACTGGATGGGTGTAAGTTGGTCATTTAAAAAATACATTGATGAAGTGTTTTCTATGGGTATGATGGGCGAAATGTCTGATGGTGACGGTAGAAGTAAGGAAGCGCCAAAAAAGAATTACGGATTAGGTGGAAAGCTAAACGGAAAGTATATGATGTCGGTAACAGCTAATGCACCAAAAGAAGCTTTTAACGATCCTGATGAAGCATTTTTTAGTGGTATGACTGAAGATGACCTTCTAAAACCAATGCATCTTAATTTTAAGTGGTTTGGTTTTGAACCATTACCAACATTTATGGCATATGATGTAATGAAAAACCCAGAAATAGAGAATGATTTTAATCGTTTTGAAAATCATTTAAAAGCAAACTTTTAAAGTATTAATTATGAATAGACCAACACCAAAACATAAAGCACCAAATTTGCAGTTTCCATTATTAGATGGGAATCAGTGGCATTTAGAAGACCAACATCCAGATAACTTTACTTTAGTTGTTTTTTATCGAGGATTGCATTGTCCATTATGTAAAAAGTACTTACAACAATTACAAGAATTGTTACCCGAATTTGAGCAAAGAGGTGTGAATACCGTAGCAGTAAGTATGGATACTGAAAAGAGAGCAAGACTTGCTCGTCAAAAGTGGGAATTGTCTAATCTTGCCTTAGGTTATGGCTTATCTGAAAAATCAACAAGAGACTGGGCTTTGTATTTAAGTGCAGGTGTAAAAGAGGGTGAACCAAGTGAATTTAGTGAACCAGGATTATTCTTAATAGATAATAACAATCAAGTTTATTATTCAGCAATAAACAGCAATCCTTGGGGAAGACCATATTTACCGTCTTTTGTAAAAGCAGTAGATTATATAGTTCAGTCAGGTTACCCAGCAAGAGGTGAAATGTTGTAACCTAATGTTATGGACACAATTACAAAAGAGCGATTAATAAGGCTGGCAGAAGAAGATATTCCCATTCATAAATATTTTGGTTTAAAAGTTGAAGCAATTGAAAAGGGATTCATAAAAGTAAAAGTTCCTTTTAGAAAAGATTTGGTTGGTGATATTCGCACTAATCATTGGCACGGTGGGATTATAGCTTTAATATTAGACACTATTGGTGGTGCTATTGGAATCACTAATTTTAAATCGCCAGAAGACAAGCTTTCAACTATTGATTTGCGAGTTGATTATTTAACATTTGCAGACGGAAAAGATTTAATTTTTGAAGGAAAGTTGGTTAGAATGGGAAATCGAATAATGGTAGCTAAAATGAAAGCTATTCAAGGCGAATCTGTGGTTGCAGAAGGTAAAGGTGTTTATAATTTTATTCGAGCGTGATTTTCAGCTTGCGTACAACAGGCCACTGCATAAAGCGAGTGCGGCATTTTGCTGATTTGCTTTAGTTGTGGATCTGTATTTGTTTTGTCTAAATATACACTTATTTGTGGTTCTGTAAGCCGCACATAGAGCTTTCAAAAATGCCTCATTCGCTTTATGCTTGAGTTGTAGCTGGTTGCAACTACGTTTCGAATTGTCTATAATTTGGCTGTACGCTTTAAGGCATTTTTGAGCAGTGGCCTGTGGCAGTCTGATTAAGTAGGGCGGGAGCTTTAAAATTTACTTTTGATGTATTCCTAATTTTAACAAAGCCACAAACTTTACCGCTTATGTATTCCTTAAGATGGTTATGAATTTTACAGCGGAGCCATACGACCACGCGTTAATGCGCTGGAATGCTTTTGCCTTCGATAATTATATACTATTATAAGTATGCGAGCCCTCTAGCCAATCAGACTGCCACGGTTAGTATATGAAAAGTAGGCAATTTCGAAGCACTAAACTTTCGGTTAAGCACAAAGTTTGATACGAGCCTAAACCTTTGATTTTACTACTGTTTCGCCTATTTTTTATATACATTGTTCTACGCAGTTTTTTATTCTTTTAGCTTTTTCGAGTATTCTTCTAATTTATTATATATTCCGTAGTAAACATCAACGCCTTCTTGATTTTCAATGTTCGTATTTACTAATAAGATTCTTCCTATTTTGTCTTTTGGGTTGAAAAACATTAATGAGGATGCACCTGGGTCTCCACCTGTATGACCTATATTACCTGTTCCTGAAAAGCCCATAAATATGCCGATGTTATATTCGTCTTTGTAAGGATGATTGGCATTTCTTTCGGTGAAATTTTCAGCTTTTAGTTGTCTTTTAAAGAGTTCATTATAGCTGGCTTTAGTGAGTAGCGTTCCATTTCCATAATATCCTTTCATTATCTCGTTCAAATATTTCGCTAAATCATTAACGCTTGTTAAAAATCCGCCATCAGGATAGGTGATTAATGAATAATATGGAACTTCGATTTTTGGACTTGAATAAAGTTTTGAAACTTTATCAAAGTTTACATCATCATAGCTCCAACCTGAATTATTCATTTTTAAAGGTTTAAAAATATGCTCTGTAGTAAATTCAGCATAAGATTGATTGGAAACAACCTCAATAATATATGCAGCTAAAGAGGCACCTACATTGGTATATTCAAATAATTGTCCCGGTTTATTTTTGGTAAAAGCATCCTTTTTATACCATTTGCCATTTTCAGATAAATAATTTTCTAAAAATTGTGATAGAGGAATTTTAGAATCGCTTGGATTAAAACTTTGTGGGATGTTCTCAATTTTTATTAATGTACTATCTATTTTGTCTTTTAATACATAAGCTCTACCCATATAATTTTCTGTATCAATAATTGTTGAAGTATGAGTGGATAGCTGTCTTACAGTAATTGGTTCATTATTAAAGTGTGGGTTTCTAACTTCAAAGGGAAGATACTTATTTATGGGGTCGTCTAAATTTAAAAGACCTTTTTCCTGTGCCTTTAATAGTGCAATTCCAATAAATGTCTTAGAAACTGATGCTATTGGCTGAACTGTATTTTTGGTGTAAGGCTTATTTGATTTTAAGTCAGCAAATCCAATACCTTTTTCATATAAAATACCTGTTGAATCTACTATTGCGACACCCAATCCGTTGAAGTAATTTTTACTATTTAACGTTTCTATTTCTAAAGTTAAACTATCCTTGATTAACTGATTTCTTGATACTTTTTTAATTGTATTGTTATTGTGCTTGCAGGAAATCATTAAGGTTATTGCAAAAAATGATAGTAGTATTTTATTCATTCTTTTTTTATTTTGTTTGATTATTAATCAGTTCAATTCCATTTTCGAGAATTTCATCTTTCTTAATGGTTGTTTGAGCTATAAAATTTGTTGGAATATATTTTTCTCGTGGTGTTCCATTTACGTGGTATAATTTTGCGACTGAAAGACGATAACTATAGTTTCTGTGCTTAAAAGGAAATCCATTCATTTCACCTGCTAATCGTTGCATTTCAGAGCCAATTATTGTGGCTCTTTCCATCCCTTCAAAACCTATAGCAAGTCCTTCTCCCATACTGCCTGTCCATCGTCCCACTAACATCACCACAGGCTTTTGATAAATTTCGCCTCTTGGACTGACATATTCTATCCAACTTCTTTCAACTATTGTATTACCATCATATTTCTCAAATACCTGATGCTTTTGATAGGGTTTGGGTTCATCAATAAATCTTCCCATTATTCCACGAGCAACATATGAATTTCCACCACCGACTGTATTTCTTAAATCAATAATGAGTCCTTTGGTATTCATTAATTTTTCAAATGCTTTATCAAATTCGTTGATTAAACTGTTATTACCTAACGAATTATTTAACCTTATTATTCCGATATTGTCTTCAATGGTTGACGTTATAAGTTCAGAGCTTTGTTTGAATTTGAGTTTATCCAAATCAAATTCTATAGTGTCATCATTCGCCAATTTTAAAGTGAGTATTCTTGGTTGATTATATCGACCTGCCAAAATTTTGTTAATAATCCATTCTCGAACTTTTTCAGAACTTTTGTCATTACAATGTGTTGGAAATTGTTCAATTGCTTTGTCAAAATCAATTCCATTGATTTTCAATATTTCTGCTCCAATTATTTCTTGTTCAATATTTTCTAATTGCGTTAGCCATACATTAGAAATTACTGGTTGTCCATTTTTTAGAGTTACATAAACTGGCGAATGAAGTCGAAAAGACGAATTTCTATTTGTGTTTAACATCAAATGACTATCATGAAACTCGTCTAACAGATATTCGAAAAACAGAACTGTTTCTTCTTCTGATTTTATATTTGGTATTTGGCTATTATAATATTCAAGAAGGCAATTTAAATCAACATTTTTATCTTTTTGATAGACATAATACTGTGAAATATCATTCAACATTTGATACAAGTCTTCCTTTATTTGGCTGTGGTTGATTTCACTTTTTTGTGAAAAAACAGACGAAAAGTTTAGAAGAATTATTGCGAATATTAATATATGTTTTTTCATTCAGTTTAAGTTTTGTTCAAATTGCGTAGAACAGGCCACTGCATAAAACGAGTGCGGCATTTTGCTGATTTGCTTTAGTTGTGGGTCTGTATTTGCTTTGTCTAAATATACACATATTTGTGAATTTTTTGGCCGCACATAGAGCACTTCGACAAGCTCAGCATAACACCTTCAAACTTGTCTCCGACGAGCAAAGCGAGAGGAAGACACAACATTCGCTTTATGCTTTAGTTCTTGCATCCGACGCAGGAGCACAGCGACTAAGAGGAATGCACAAGTTGCAACTACGTTTCGAAATTTCTATAATTTAGATATATACCTAAAGGCATTTTTGAGCAGTGGCCTCTAGCCTCCGACGAATGAGGCACGAATGAGAGGAAGGCTTACTGATTAAGTCCCATCACCGACGAATGAGGTACGAATGAGAGGATGATGCAAGGAGCTGTAAAATTTACTTTTGATGTATGCCTAATTTTAACAAAGCCAGAAACGTTAGCGTTTATATATTCCTTTAGATGGTTATGAATTTTATAGCGGAGCCATACGACCACGCGGTAATGAGTTGATGTGCAAAAACCTTCGATTATTATATACTTTTACAAGTATACGAGCCCCCTAGCCAATCAGACTGCCACGTCTCCGTATATGAAACGTAGCGTGTTAAAAGACGCTATCTTTTCGGATTATACACGAGCCGAATTTTTAAATTTTTCTTTTTATCTTTATTTTACTAAAAGCCAAATTTAAAAATTTGGCGGTCTTCGCAAATACACACAAACCTTTCGGAAAGCCTATATTAGCTATGTTTTATATACATTGTTGGCATTTCGTTTTATTTTCCGCTACAACGATTCAATGAAACTTCTAACATTGTCCCAAGTCCAAGATTCGCATAAGATTCCGTGCAATTCCGTGGGTTTATTTACACTTGTCGCACCGTCAATATAAATTCCACGAACTCTAACGCCTTCGTCTTTCGCGCATTGAACTTCCCAAAGCGCACCATCTGCATTTTTTAAGTTTTTAGAAACCAAAACTATCATTCCGTGACATCCTTTAATTTTAGTCCTGCATTTGGTTTTCCATTGAGAACTCCAAGGTTCTTTTACGGACATATCGACAAATTCGTAAGGTACTCTTGCGTTTTTGGCCATACCAGTAAAAAATATTTTACTCGTTTTATCTTCAATTGCAAAAGCAACAAATACTCTTTTTTTATTCATAGAATTATATTTTTAGCATCCACATTTAGGTAAATATGGTAAAATCAAATATCCAAGGTAAATAAGTTCTAAAATACCCAATACTATAACGAACACTCTAAAGTATTTCACTATATTTTTCTCCGTTTCAGAATTTGGTTTATATTTAATTTCTTGAGTTAGTATTTTCCATTCATCCTCGAACATATTTGTTCGTAACTGCTTTTCTATTTTGTCAATTACTTTAAATTTTCCTTTATTAAGTAAAGCATAAGAATTGATGAGTTTTTCCCAAGAATAAGAAATTAATAAAGCTAATGCCGTAAGGACTAACATACCGATAACTACAGGTATTGTAAAACCAAAAGTTTTACCAAGAACAAAACCAATTGATATTATTGTAGAACTAACAGTCAAAAATAAATTATTAACTTTTAAACGACTGTCAGTTACTTTTTCGGTTGAGCTTACCATTATTTTGTATTGCTCAAATTTTAACTTTCGGTCATCTTCAAAAACTTTATCTAAAAAAGAATAACAATTTTCGGCTTTCTCAAAAATCTGAAAACCTTGACAAAACAAAATTGACTCTTGCGAAGCAGAAGGTAGTTTGTAGCCAATAATTCTTTTATTCAAATCTTTAGCTTTTGCATATTCCCAAATTATTTGCTCGCTTTCAAAGGTGTCTGCTCCTACAACAAAAAGAACAAAATCAGATTCATTCATTTTGTCTTCAACAAATTTCTTCCAATTTTCCGAATGTTCAATTTCTTGCTGTACAGCGATGAAATTTTTCGATTCCGCAAGTAATTCAGCAATAACACTTTGTGTTGCTACTAAATCAGTACTTCTATTACATACAAATAATTTCATCTAAACTGAATCAATAATATTTTCTAAATTATCCCAAGACCAAGTTATTATTTCAGAACCTTTTAATTCTTTTGGTATTGCGCCTCTATTCTTTTTTTTGATGTGCATACCGTAAATTGGTATTCTTTCTTTTTTTGCACATTTAATTTCCCATCTTGTTCCGCTTGAATGCCAAGTGTTTTTACTTAAAAGCACAATTACTGCATCGCAAGATTTTATTCGTTTTCTACATTCAGTTTTCCATTTTTCTTCTGCCCACGGTTTTTTAACTGACATATCTGTAAAGCTAAAAGGTGAATTTTCTTTTTTAGACTGGTTGACTAAATCATTTCTATACTTTTCATCTTTCATCGAGAAGCTTATGAATATTTTTTTCTCCTCTGAATTATTATCAAAAATTGATTTTGCTATTAAAGCAACTATTCCGACACCAATTATTGCTGGTAGCATATATTTTATTCGATTTAACTTCTGTTAGCTGACTTTCCCAAAATGAATGCCAACAGGCCACTGCATAAAGCGAGTGCGGCATTTTACTGATTTGCTTTACTTGTGGTCTAACTTTGTTTTGTCTAAATATACAGTTATTTTTGGGTCCGTCAGTCGCACTTAGAGCTTTCAAAAATGCCTCATTTGCTTTATGCTTGAGTTCTTGCATCCGACGCAGGAGCACAGCGACTAAGAGGAATGCACAAGTTGCAACTACGTTTTGATTTTTATATAATCTAGCTGTATCCTTTTAGGCATTTTTAGCCATGCCTCCGACGAGCAAGGCGAGAGGAAGGCACATAAATCTCAAATTGAATCTCCCTACTAAATATTACTAAGATTATGCAAGGAGCTGTAAAATTTGCTTTTGATGTATACCTCAAATTATGACAAAGCCAGAAACTTTACCGTTTATGTATTCCTTTAGATAATTATGAATTTTTCAGTGGAGCCATACGACCACGCGGTAATGAGCTGATGTGCAAAAACCTTCGATATTTATATACTTTTATAAGTTTGCGAGTCCTCTAGCCAATCAGACTGCCACGTTCCGTGTATGGTGTAGTAGCATCCCGTAGGGTGCTATGCACTATACACATTGTTGTGCTTAGTTATTTTTTAATTTTTCTTTTAACTCATCAATTCTTCCTCCCAGTAATAGATTGTAATAATCCTTCGCAGCATCAAGGTGATTCAGTTGGATTTTATAATTCTCTTCTTCTCCAAAATTTCCGAAAAGCGTTAGACATTTATGGAGTTCAAGCACAAATTCATCTTTATCAGCTCCGTAAACTCCAATCCAAAAACCTCCATGTTCATCATCCATTTCTGGTAAGTCATTTAGAGCTTTCTCCAAATCCGATTCCGTTATGTTGTCCTTATCATAACCAGCAGCGTATTGAATATAAGACCCTTCAATTTCAATTTTACTCATTTATAAATTCTTCAAGTAGTTCGTAAAATTTTGTGATTGACTTTTCGTGTTGTTCTTTGCTGACTTGAGAATCATAGCCTTCCCATTTTATCGTTTTAGGATTCAAACTTAATGTCACCGCAAGAATCATGTTTTGCCAACCCGCAGTAGATTCATAAAACCCAAGTTTTTCTGCAACCCAATCATGAAAATTTTGTTTCTTCTCTTCATATGGTTTAATTAACTTATGTTCTTGAAGTGCGAACGAATAACCATCTAAAAAAGTCCTGATGCTCTTTAAACTCAATTCGCCTGTCCACATTGCAGGTCGAGCTTCCATCTTTTTTAGTATTTCGTAATTTTCTTTCATTTTTAATTAAGCACAACAGGCCACTGCATAAAGCGAGTGCGGCATTTTGCTGGCTTGCTTTACTTGTGGGTATGTATTTGTTTTGTCTAAATATACACTTATTTGTGGTTCTGTAAGCCGCACATAGAGCTTTCAAAAATGCCTCATTCGCTTTATGCTTGAGTTGTAGCTGGTTGCAACTACGTTTCGACCTGACTATAATTTAGATATATACCTAAAGGCATTTTTGAGCAGTGGCCTCTAGCCTCCGACGAGTCCCATCACCGACGAGAGAGGCACGATCGAGAGGATGATGCCGATGAGAGGATGATGCTAAGAGCTGTAAAATTTACTTTTGATACATTTCTAATTTTAACAAAGCCAGAAACTTTACCGCTTATGTATTCCTTAGGATGGTTATGAATTTTACAGCGGAGCCATACGACCACGCGGTAATAAGCATATGTGCAAAAACCTTCGATATTTATATACTTTTATAAGTATGCAAGCCCTCTAGCCAATCAGACTGCCACGGTTTTGTATATGGCTCGTAGCGTGTAAATTAGCGATTATTTTCGGATTGAGCACAAGCCAGATTTTTAAATTTTACTATTTATTTTTTTATTGGAAATCGTCAAATTTAAAAAATTGGCGATTTCCAAATATTCCTTAGCTTCGATTGAGCAACTAATTAGCTATGAGCTATATACGTTGTTGCCATTTCGTTATTTCCGCGAGAGTTCGGTGCATTTTTCATCAATTCCGATTGCCTCTTGACTTTCTAAAAATTTATCTGTCATTATTTTATTCATCGGATATTCTCGATACGCATCTATTAGACAGTCGCAATATTCGTTAATATTATTGGTTGTCTCGAATTCTGTTCCGGTTAATTCCTTAATCCAATTTTCCTTCATTGATTTCGCAACGTTATCAGTCCATTTCATAGAAACTGAATTTAAGCATTCGTCAATTCCGAGTTCGAGAAATTTAGGACTTGATTGTATTTCTTTAAAAACATCGTTTGCTTTATCGCCTTCCAATTTAAGTTGATATTTCGCTTTTAATTCTGGGTCGTTAGTTATTTTTTCCACATAACATTCGCAATATTCTTTACGCTCTTCTTCATTTGGAATTACTCTAACATTACCGTCAATACATTTTCCCAATGGAATTTTAAGTCCGTTAATCGTCACGAAATTTTTCGGAACTACATAACTGCTCAAACTAAAAAATGCGACAATTGCAAAGATGACAAATGAAATTCCGAAATATTTTAAGAAAGCTAAAGACTTAAATTTTAGCTTTTCTCTTGATAATCCGCTACCAATTAACCAAGTCGATAAAATCAGCATCAGTAATACAGGAACAATAATCTCTGGTCTAAAAAATGAACCAAGTTGGCGACTTGCGTCTATAAATTCTTTTCCAGCTCCGTAAAGCAATAAAAGTCCGATTATAATCTTAAATGTTTTCAGCGTAATGTTTTTTTATAATGAATGGCAACGGTTTCGTATAACCGTCAGTTACGGCTTAAAGTTAAACAATCTTTCGGCAGAGACCGACGGTAGCAATTCCGAGTGGATTCGGACGCAGTCGAATCCGCCGTAATTGCGGTTATACATTGTTACCACACGTTTTTTTCTTTCAGTGTTGATTTATATTCTTTATTCGCACTTTCCAATATTTTCTTCTCAAATAATTTCGGAAAGTACTTCATAATTATGGTCGATTTGAATTTGGCAAATCCGCTAACTTTTTGGTCTGATTTTTTCCATAAGCTTTTAGCATCCTTTTCAGTTAGGATTTTTTCAATTCCGTTTTTAGAGTCAATTTTTATTAACGGAAATTCAGGTTGATTTTCTCCACAAAGCGTTATTTGCTTCCCTAATTCCGCACTTATAGTCTTCATAAAATCCGTTACCTTTTTCAATTCCAATTCCGATTGTATTTCAGAAGGATTAATATCAAACTCGATTTGGTCAATAAGAAAAAAGTAGCACTTGACAACAATTCCGTCCAAATCAATTGTTGCAGATTTGGTTTCCAGTTCGCCAGTTTCGTCTGCAAACATTTTTTTCACATATCCGAAGTCAATTTTGTCTGCCAAATTATCTTCATAAATTCCAAAAGTCAATTTGTAATCAGAGTTCAATAAGTCAACCACTTTTTTCCAATCCGAAATCGTTGTGTTTTGAACATAAATATCTCTTAAGGCTCCATCCTTTTCAAATATCCATTCTATGTCTTTCCAATTTCTCAATGTTGCTCTTAAATGTGTGGTAACAGGCCACTGCATAAAGCGAGTGCGGCATTTTGCTGATTTGCTTTATTTGTGGGTCTGTATTTGTTTTGTCTAAATATACACTTATTTGTGCTTCTGTAAGCCGCACATAGAGCTTTCAAAAATGCCTCATTCGCTTTATGCTTGAGTTGTAGCTGGTTGCAACAACGTTTCGATTTTTCTATAATTAGGCTGTATACCTAAAGGCATTATTTGTAAAGTTATGGGCGAGTTCTATATTAATAGACGGATGAAGCACGCATCTTTGCTTAGTTACGGCAGTTACTTAACCCAAATCAATAAAAAATCTTTTTTGGCGCATACGCTTGTTTATAAGAAATTCCCTTCTTAGCTTTGTACCACAATGAAAACAAATTTTACACATCATCATCATACTACACCAGTCGCTCAAGCGAGGTAGTTTGATATGTGCATACATCATATTTATAAACCCGTTTGAGATATTCAAACGGGTTTTTCTTTTTGGGTATCTCGAGTAAACTAAATGTAACCATGAGTCAAAAAATTAGAATTGCTATTCAAAAATCTGGACGTCTTAATGAGGAGTCCTTACAACTACTTAAAGATTGCGGGGTCTCTATCGATAATGGTAAAGACCAGCTTAAAGCCACCGCACGTAATTTTCCGCTAGAGGTATTGTACTTACGTAACGGAGATATTCCTCAGTATTTAAGGGACGGCGTGGTAGATATCGCTATTCTTGGAGAGAATACCCTTATCGAGAAAGGGAAAGACTTGCCTATTTTAGAAAGATTAGGCTTTTCAAAATGTAAAGTATCGCTGGCCATTCCTAAAGGTCAAAAATATGATTCTGTAAAAGATCTTGAGGGCAAACGTATTGCGACTTCGTACCCTAACACCGTAAAGGAGTATTTAGCTTCAAAAGGAGTAACGGCAGATTTGCATATTATTAATGGCTCTGTAGAAATAGCACCTAGTATCGGCCTGGCAGATGCTATTTGTGATATTGTTTCTAGTGGGAGTACATTATTTAAAAATAACTTAAAAGAGGTGGAGCAAATGCTTACCTCAGAAGCGGTACTTACCGTTTCGCCTTCAATCACAGAGCAGCGCCAGCAAATTCTTAATACGCTTAAATTTAGAATGGAGTCTGTTTTAAAAGGGCGCAACTTTAAGTATGTGTTACTCAACATACGCAATGAAAAGTTGGATAAAATTATCGACATTTTACCGGGCATGAAAAGTCCTACTGTATTGCCACTGGCAGAGTCGGGGTGGAGTAGTGTACACTCCGTGGTAGATAAAAATAAATTCTGGGATATCATAGAGGAGCTAAAAGCAGAAGGTGCAGAAGGGATTCTTGTGTGTCCTATTGAAAAAATGGTTTCTTAACAATGTACTAGACGCACTCTCATTAAACATATTGCTATGAAAAAGATTTACAACCCTGCACCCTCCACCTGGGAAGCCCTATTACAACGTCCTACCCAAACGGTAGCAGACATTGAGGCAACGGTTACGGATATCTTTAAGGAGGTAAAATCCAAAGGAGACGAGGCGATTGCAAAATATACCTCCATCTTTGATAACATATCCCTAGAAAATTTTGTGGTTTCACCTACGGAGATTACAAATGCCGCAACGCAAGTACCGCAGGACCTCAAAGATGCCATCCAACTGGCAAAAGGGAATATAGAGCGTTTTCACAGAGCGCAACAGACCTCACGCATATCGGTAACTACCGCTGCGGGTGTCGACTGTTGGCAAGAAAAAAGACCTATTCAAAAAGTAGGTTTATACATTCCTGGAGGTACGGCACCCCTTTTTTCTACTATTTTGATGCTTGCTATTCCGGCTGCCATTGCGGGATGTAAAGAGATTGTTTTATGCACCCCACCAGATAAGGAGGGAAAAATCAACCCAGCCATTTTATACACCGCACAACTGTGTGGTGTGACTCAGATTTTTAAAGTGGGCGGGATTCAGGCTATTGCGGGTATGACCTTTGGTACTGCCACCATCCCACAGGTGTATAAGATTTTTGGCCCAGGAAATCAATTTGTAACAGTGGCAAAACAACTGGCGACTCAACATAATGTGGCGATAGATATGCCCGCGGGACCGTCAGAATTGCTAGTCGTGGCAGATGATTCGGCAAATGCGGCATTCGTAGCGTCAGACCTCCTGAGTCAGGCAGAGCACGGGGTAGATAGCCAGGTGATTTTGGTATCCACCTCTCGAGACTTACTAGAGGCGGTAGAAAAAGAAATAGAACTACAGATGAGTACGCTTTCGCGAAAGCGTATCGCCGAAGATGCCATTGCCAATAGCAAACTCATTTTTGTAGAAGATGATGCAACAGCACTAGCATTGATTAATGAATATGGTCCAGAACACTTTATTATTTGTGTAGAAAATGAATCTTTCTACATCGATAATATTGCAAATGCAGGTTCGGTTTTTATCGGGAATTACACTCCTGAAAGTGCAGGAGATTATGCCTCTGGGACTAATCACACCTTACCTACAAATGGATATGCAAAGCAGTATAGCGGGGTAAATCTAGATAGTTTTATGAAGAGTATGACGTTTCAAAAAATTTCGGCAAAAGGAATCCAAAACATCGGTCCCGCCATTGAATTAATGGCCGCCGCCGAAGGATTGGACGGGCACAAAAATGCCGTAACCTTACGTCTAGAAGCGCTCCAAAATTCTAACAAGTAAACGTATCTACTTATATAGGTAAGTACATACGATAGCATAACAGTAACAAATGAAAACAGAATTTGATTTACATACGTTAGTTAGAGCAAACGTTGCTGCCATGCAGCCGTACAGTTCTGCACGGGATGAGTTTAAGGATTTTGATCAAGAAATGATATTTCTGGATGCAAATGAAAATCCTTT
>NZ_VISL01000001.1:0-2500 GCF_007827465.1 Dokdonia sp. Hel_I_53 | reverse complement strand
ACAGGGTTTCACGTGCCCCGCACTACTCAGGATACTACTATCTGTAACTGTCTTTACTTATACCGGGCTATCACCGTCTATGGCCACTCTTTCCAAAGTGTTCTAATTCATAAAGCACAAAATATCGTAGTCCTACAACCCCAGCAATGCCGTAACATTACTGGTTTGGGCTAATCCGCGTTCGCTCGCCACTACTAGCGGAATCACTTTTGTTTTCTTCTCCCTCCGGGTACTTAGATGTTTCAGTTCTCCGGGTTTGCCTCCTTGCGGATACTATATCTTCAATATAGTGGGTTGCCCCATTCGGATATTTGCGGATCAATTCTTGTGTGCAGATCCCCGCAACTTTTCGCAGCTTATCACGTCCTTCATCGCCTCTGAGAGCCTAGGCATTCCCCATACGCCCTTAATTAGCTTATTGTACTTAATTGCTCTTTTAAGGGCTTATGTATAAAATACATAAACCTTTATATTATAATGAGTTATTCTTAATTCATATTAATTTGCGTATATAACTGCTAAAGCTATACACGACTTCTCGTATTCTTTAATTATTTCCCAATATGTCAATGAACGTCGCGAGTCGCGACAGACAATTAAAACTATCTGTGCTCTCACTCGCAATACGCTAGAGATAAAATATCTCCAGGTATTGCCTGGTGGAGAATATCGGAGTCGAACCGATGACCTCCTGCGTGCAAGGCAGGCGCTCTAGCCAGCTGAGCTAATCCCCCATTTCTATGAAATCAAGATGATGACATCAGATTTCGAATGACGAAGTAATGATTCTCAACTTCTAAAATTTCCTTCAAAATGTAATTTTTATGAACATTGCGATTTATATGCTTTCGCGAAAGCGGTATTCAATAATCAAACATACTCCTGAAAATATGTCTGGTCATTGACCAGTAGTCTCAGGCAGACTCGAACTGCCGACCTCTACATTATCAGTGTAGCGCTCTAACCAGCTGAGCTATGAGACTGTCTATAAGTCTATAGTCAATAAACAATAGTTACTAGTAAAAACTAATTACTAAAGTAAAACTACTATGTACTTATTAAATTATAATTAAATCGACAGCTATTGAAAACTAAAACCTATTACTGACCTTTCAGTATCGTAAGTCGCTTTGCTGTATACTCTTGATGTTTTACTAATAAATTAGTAAGCACAAGTGCAGGGACAAGCTCTAGAAAGGAGGTGTTCCAGCCGCACCTTCCGGTACGGCTACCTTGTTACGACTTAGCCCCAGTTACCAGTTTTACCCTAGGCCGCTCCTTGCGGTAACGGACTTCAGGTACCCCCAGCTTCCATGGCTTGACGGGCGGTGTGTACAAGGCCCGGGAACGTATTCACCGGATCATGGCTGATATCCGATTACTAGCGATTCCAGCTTCATGGAGTCGAGTTGCAGACTCCAATCCGAACTGAGATAGGGTTTATAGATTCGCTCCTGGTCGCCCAGTGGCTGCTCTCTGTCCCTACCATTGTAGCACGTGTGTGGCCCAGGACGTAAGGGCCGTGATGATTTGACGTCATCCCCACCTTCCTCACGGTTTGCACCGGCAGTCTGGCTAGAGTTCCCGACATTACTCGCTGGCAACTAACCACAGGGGTTGCGCTCGTTATAGGACTTAACCTGACACCTCACGGCACGAGCTGACGACAACCATGCAGCACCTTGTAATCTGTCCGAAGAAAAAGCCATCTCTGGCCCTGTCAGACTACATTTAAGCCCTGGTAAGGTTCCTCGCGTATCATCGAATTAAACCACATGCTCCACCGCTTGTGCGGGCCCCCGTCAATTCCTTTGAGTTTCATTCTTGCGAACGTACTCCCCAGGTGGGATACTTATCACTTTCGCTTAGTCACTCAGCCCGAAAGCCAAACAACTAGTATCCATCGTTTACGGCGTAGACTACCAGGGTATCTAATCCTGTTCGCTACCTACGCTTTCGTCCATCAGCGTCAATATATTGTTAGTGATCTGCCTTCGCAATCGGTATTCTATGTAATCTCTAAGCATTTCACCGCTACACTACATATTCTAACCACTTCACAATAATTCAAGACCTGCAGTATCAATGGCAATTCTATGGTTGAGCCACAGACTTTCACCACTGACTTACAAGCCCGCCTACGGACCCTTTAAACCCAATGATTCCGGATAACGCTTGCACCCTCCGTATTACCGCGGCTGCTGGCACGGAGTTAGCCGGTGCTTATTCTTATGGTACCGTCATCAGTATATACATATACCTTATTCTTCCCATATAAAAGTAGTTTACAACCCATAGGGCAGTCTTCCTACACGCGGCATGGCTGGATCAGAGTTGCCTCCATTGTCCAATATTCCTCACTGCTGCCTCCCGTAGGAGTCTGGTCCGTGTCTCAGTACCAGTGTGGGGGATCTCCCTCTCAGGACCCTATCTATCGTAGTCTTGGTAAGCCGTTACCTTACCAACAAACTAATAGAACGCATAGTCATCTTATACCGCC